>JBIJAP010000028.1:0-15242 GCA_044345715.1 Rubrivivax sp. | reverse complement strand
ACCGTGGGCCGGGTGTCGATGGACATGCTGGCCGTCGACCTCAGCACCCTGCCCGATGCCGGTATCGGCAGCGTGGTCACGCTGTGGGGCTGCGGCCCGGGCGGCGCTGTGCTGGCCATCGACGAGGTGGCGCAGGCCGCCGGCACCATCGGCTACGAGCTGATGTGCGCGGTGGCGCCGCGGGTGCCGATGCGCGCTGACTGAGTCCCTTTCGCGCCGCGCGGGCGGCACTTGGCGACGACGGCCGCGCGCTGGTCGCAGCGGGGCTGCGGCGCGGTCAGGGTCTGAGCACGATGCGGGCATTCCATCTTCCACTGGAGCCCGACCATGAAGCGGTCCACCGCGCTGTCCACCGTGTTCACCACCACCGCCGTCGCCCTGGCGTCGGCCGCCTTGCTGGCGCCACCGCCAGCCGCCGCGCAGGACGGCTGCGCGCAGGTGGAAGTGCAGAACGTGCGCCCGAAGCAGGGCCTGCTGATGGTCGCAGCCTTCGCCAGCGCCGACACCTACCGCAAGAAGCCGCTGAGCCAGCTGCGCCTGGAGGCCGGCGACAGCGCGACCATGCGCTTCCAGGTCTGTGGCCTGGGCGCGAGCAGCGAAGTCGCGCTGACCTTGTTCCAGGACCTCGACAGCGACGGCCGCATGGGCACCAACCTGGTCGGCATCCCGAGCGAGCCCTGGGGCTCGTCGGGCACGCCGGGCACCTTCGGGCCGAGCTGGGAGACCGGCCGCGTGAAGCTCGACGGCGCACTCATCGTCGTCAAGATGTCCACCTGAAGCCGCAGGCCCGACGATGAACACCCGCCGCACTCTGCTGAAGACCGCCCTGGCCGCCGCCGCGGCCCCGGGCTTGCTGGCCGCCCGCGAGGCTGCTGCCGCTGCCCGCCCCGCCGACTTTGCCGCCGCCGCCGCGAAGGACCCGCTGCTGACGCCGCTGTTCGGCGTGAGTGACGCCACCGGCGACCGCGACGCCGAGGCGCGCCTGCTGGGCCGCTGGCCTGCCGGGCTGCGTGGTCGCTTTTACCGCAACGGCCCGGCGCTGTACGAACGCGCCGGCCAGCGCTACCACCACTGGTTCGACGGCGACGGCATGGTGCAGCAGTACCGCATCGACGGCGGCCGTGTCGTGCACCGCGGCCGCCTCGTGCGCACCGCCAAGCTGGCGCAGGAGCGCGCGGCCGGGCGCTTCGTCGTCAACACGCTGGGCACCTCGTTCCCAGGCCAGCCGCCGGCCAGCGGGCCCGACAGCTTCAACACCGCCAACACCAATGCCCTGGAGCACGCTGGCCGTGTGCTGGCGCTGTGGGAAGGCGGCTCGGCCTACGCGATGCGTGCCGACGACCTGGCCACCACCGGCCCCGTCACCTGGCGCGGTGATCTGGCGCAGGTGCCGTTTTGTGCCCACCCCAAGCTCGACGCGCAGGGCCACCTCTGGAACATCGGCGCCGCCGGCCACAAGCTCGTGGCCTGGCACATCAACCCTGCCGGCGCGCTGGCCCGCGTGCAGCTGGCCGACTCGCCCTTCCCGGGCGGCATGGTGCACGACATGGCCGTGACGGCGCGCCACCTCGTCGTGCCGCTGCCGCCGGTGAAGCTGGACTTCATGGCGCCCACCGAGGGCGGCCGCCGCCGCTTTGCACTGACGCCGGGCGAGCCGCTGCGCGTGCTGGTGATGCAGAAGGGCGACGTGGCGCAGCAGCGCATCTTCGAGCTGCCGCCGCAGATGGTGTTCCACGTCGGCAACGCCTTCGAGGCGGCCGACGGCGAGATCGTGCTCAGCTTCGTCGGCGCGCCCGACGCCGGGTTCCTGGACCAGGGCGCGGTGTCGTTGATGGCCGGCCAGCCGGGTGCCGGTTCGCGCTCTACGGCCTTCGTGGCGCGCCTGAACATGGCCACCGGCCAGGCCCGGATCGAGCGCCTGCCCGGCAGCGATGCGGGCGTGGAGTTCCCGCGCATCCACCCGGCGCGCGTGGGCCTGGCGGCGCGCCATGTCGTGTTCGGCGCGGCCTGGATAGACGGCCCCGGCCGCGAACAAGCGCTGTTCCATGGCCTGCAGCTGCTCGACACCGACAGCGGCCGTGTTCGCCGTTTCGACTACGGCGCCCACCAGATCGTCGAGGAGCATGTGCTCGTGCCCAAGCCCGGCGGCCGGGGCGAGCTCGACGCCTGGCTGCTGGGCACCACCTTCGACGCCCGGCGCCAGGCCACGGTGCTGAACCTGCTCGATGCCGCGCACATCGAAGACGGCCCGGTCGCCCAGGCTGTGCTGCCGTACTGGCTGCCACTGGGATTTCACGGCAACTTCACCGCGGCCTGAGCCACAGGCTCCTAGACTCGGGCCATGAACCCGAGTCCATCCAGCCGCGCCGGCGCCATCGCGCGGGCCTGGCAGCAGTTCGACAGCGGCCGCTTCACCGAGGTGCTGGCGCGCCGCGTGGCCATCGCCAGTTGCAGCCAGGAGGCCAGTGCCGGGCTGGCGCTGCAGGCGTATCTCGCCGACGAGTTGCTGCCCTCGCTGCAAGCGCTTGGCTTCGAGGGCCGCCTGTTCGACAACCCCGCCGCGCCCGCCCCCGCCCCCGGCGCCGGCCCGTTCCTGGTGGCGCACCGCCACGAGGCGCCGGGCCTGCCCAATGTGCTGAGCTACGCCCACGGCGACGTGATCCGTGGCCAGGACGCCTCGTGGACGCAGGGCGCCGGCCCCTGGACGCTGCTGCAGGACGGTGAGCGCCTCTACGGCCGCGGCACGGCCGACAACAAGGGCCAGCACAGCATCAACCTCGCCGCGCTCGAGGCGGTGCTTCAGGCGCGCGGTGGGCGGCTGGGCTTCAACCTCACGCTGTTGGTCGAAACCGGTGAAGAGACCGGCTCGCCTGGCCTGGCCGCCTTCTGCGCCGCCGAGCGCGATGCGCTCAAGGCCGATGTCTTCATCGCCAGCGACGGCCCGCGCGTGGCGCGCGACCGGCCGACGCTGTTCATGGGCTCGCGCGGGGTGGCCAACTTCACGCTCACGCTGCAGTGCCGCGACGGTGCGCACCACAGCGGCAACTGGGGCGGCCTGCTGCGCAACCCGGGCACGGTGATGGCCAGCGCCATCGCCAGCCTGGTCGATGGGCGTGGCGTCATCCGGGTGCCGGCGCTGCGGCCGCCGCCCATTCCGACCCAGATCCCCGCCACCGTGCGCGAGGCGCTGGCCGGCCTGCGCTTCGGCGGCGACGCGGGCGACCCGCTGGTCGATGCCGACTGGGGCGAGCCCGGCCTGACGCCGGCCGAACGCGTGATCGCCTGGAACACGCTCGAGGTGCTGGCCTTCGAGACCGGCAACCCGCGCGCACCCGTCAACGCCATCCCGCCGCGCGCGGTGGCGCACCTGCACCTGCGCTTCGTCGTCGGCACCGAAGTCGCCACGCTGCGCGAGGCGGTGCAGCAGCACCTGGCGGCCCACGGCTTTGGCGACATCGATGTGTCGGAACCCGAGGTGATGGCTGCCACGCGGCTGGACCCGCGCGACCCCTGGGTCGACTTCGTGGCCGAGTCGGTGCAGCGCAGCACCGGCCAGCCGCCGGTGCGCCTGCCCAACCTGGGTGGCAGCCTGCCCAACGAGGTGTTCGCCGAAGTCCTGGGCCTGCCCACCGTGTGGCTGCCGCACAGCTACGCCGCCTGCAACCAGCACGCGCCGAACGAGCACCTGCTGGCGCCCGTGGCGCGCGAGGCGCTGGGCCTGATGGCGGGCTTGTGGTGGGATCTCGGCGAGGGCGCCACGCCGGCCGCCCGGCCTGCCGCGGCGCGCGCGTCGTCAGCCTGAAGCGCCATGGACCGCCACGTTCTCACCCCGCTCTTTTCGCCGCGCTCGCTGGTCGTCTTCGCCGGCCCCGACGAGGAGCCCGCGCTGCAGACCGCTGAGGCGCGGCTGCTGCGCGAGGCGCTGGCGCTCGCGTCCGGCGATCTGCCGGTGCCGACGCAGTACCTGCACGTCGGCACGCAAGGCACGCTGGGCGAACTGGCCAAGGCGAGCGCCGATCTGGCGCTGATCGCACTGCCGGCGGCCGAGCTGCCGGCGGCGCTCGAGATGGCCGGCCGCATCGGCTGCCGCGCCGCCCTGCTGCTGGGCCACGGCATCGACGCCGACACCTCGCTGCAGCTGCAGCGCATCGCACGGCGCGAAGGCCTGCACCTGCTCGGCCCCAACGGGCTGGGCGTGCAGCGGCCGCTGCTCAGGCTCAATGCCAGCGCCGGGCACGCTGGCGCTGGTGTCGCAATCGGGCGCGCTGACCACGGCCATGCTCGACTGGGCGCGTGGCAACGCGGTGGGCTTCTCGGCCGTGGTCTTGGTGGGCCCGAACGGCGCCATCGACATCGCGCAGGTGCTCGACTTCCTGGCCGCCGACGCGGCCACGCAGAGCATCGTCGTGTACCTGGAGGGCATCGCCCACGCGCGCCGCTTCATGAGCGCGCTGCGCACGGCGGCCAACGCCAAGCCGGTGGTGGTGCTGAAGGCCGGGCGGCGCAGCGCCGGCAACGAGGCGGCGCTGACGCACAGCCGCGCCATCGTTGGCAGCGACGATGTGTTCGACGCGGCGCTGCGCCGCGCCGGCGCGGTGCGCGTGCGCAGCTTCGTCGAGCTGTTCTCGGCCGCGCAGTGCCTGGCCTCGCGCTACCGGCCGGTGGGCAAGCGGCTGGCCATCGTCACCAACGGCGGCGGGCCGGGCGTGCTGGCGGCCGACTGGGCCAGCGAGATAGGCCTGCAGCTGGGCAAGCTCGCGCCCGACGCGGCGGCGGCGCTTGCGCCGCAGCTCTCGGCCCGGGCCTCGCTGGCCGACCTCGTGGACCTCGGTGCCGACGCCACGCCGGCGCACTACCAGGCCGCGCTCGAGGCCACCGGCCACGACCGCGGCGTCGACGGCATCGTCGCCATCTTCAGCCCGCAGATCGGCGCCGACGCGGTGGCCACGGCGCGTTCGCTGGTGGCGGCGCGCACCCGCAGCGGCAAGCCGCTGCTGGCCTGCTTCATGGGCGACGCCGCCGTGACCGCGGCGCGCCAGCTGCTGGCCGAAGCCGGTATTCCGAACTTCCGCACGCCCGAGGCGGTGGTGGGCGCCTTCGGCAACATCGCCAGCTTCTATCAGAACCAGCTGCTGCTGCAGCAGACGCCACCGCCGCTGTCGGACGGCCCGCAGCCCGACATCGAAGGCGCCCGCCTCGTCATCGAAAGCGTGCTCGCCGAGCGGCGCAAGACGCTGACCGAGATGGAAAGCAAGTCGGTGCTGTCGGCGTTCCACATCCCGGTGACGCAGACGCTGCTGGCGCGCAGCGGCCACGAGGCGATGATGATCGCCACGCAGCTGGGGTTTCCGGTGGCGCTGAAGATCGATTCGCCCGACATCGCGCACAAGTCCGACGTGCACGGCGTGGCGCTCGACATCCAGAGCGGCACCGCGGCCCGCGACACCTATACCGCGCTGATCGAGCGCGTGAAGCGCGCGCGGCCCGATGCGCGCATCAACGGCGTCACGGTGCAGAAGATGGCACGCGCGCGGCGCGGCCACGAGGTCTGCGTCGGCGTCGTCACCGACCAGCCCTTCGGCCCGGTGATCGTGTTCGGTGCCGGCGGCACCATGATCGAGCTGATCGCCGACCGCGCGATGGAGCTGCCGCCGCTGAACCTGTTCCTGGCGCGGCGGCTGGTGGAGCGCGCGCGCATCGGCGCCGTCGGTGCGGCGGGTGCCGAGGGCCTGCCGCCGGCCGCTCGCGAGGCCATCGAGCAGGTACTGCTGCGCGTGAGCGAGATGGTCTGCGAGTTCCCGCAGCTGCGCGAAATGGACATCAACCCGCTGATCGTCGACGAGCACGGCGCGGTGGCGGTGGATGCGCGCATCGTCGTGCAGGCGGCCTCTTCCGCGCTCGGCGGCGGCCGCGCGGCCGACTACCACCACCTCGCGATCCAGCCCTACCCGGCGCGCCACGAGCAGCGCTTGCCGCTGGCCGGCGGTGGCGAAGTGCTGGTGCGGCCGATCCAGCCCGACGACGCCCAGATGCTGCAGACGCTGGTGCGCTCGCTCACGCCCGAGAGCCGCTACATGCGCTTTGCCAGCGCCATCACCGAGCTGCCGGCGCCGCTGCTGGCGCGGCTGACGCTGATCGACTACGACCGCGAGATGGCGCTGGTGGCCGTGGCCAGCGACGGGGCCCCCGCCGCCGAGGGTGGGCCGGCGCGCGAACGCATCGTGGGTGTATCGCGCATCATCACCAACCCCGACCAGGCCAGCTGCGAGTTCAGCCTGCTCGTGGCCGACGACTTTGCCGGCCGCGGCCTCGGTTCGCGGCTGATGGAGAGCATCATCGAGGTCGCGCGCGAGAAGGGCCTGACCGAGATCGATGGCCTCGTGCTGGCGCAGAACAGCGGCATGCTGCGCCTGATGAAGAGCCTCGGGTTCGCGGTGAAGCCCTTCGCCGAAGACGCGGACTTCCGGCTCGTCAGCCGAACGCTGTAGCCCTGCGCCCAACCACCGCTTTCCGCTATCCGTTCGGGCTGAGCCTGTCGAAGCCCCGGCCCGCGCCTGGGCCTCTCAGTTCACCGTCTGCACCTTCACCAGCGCCGCGCCGAAGGCATCCGAGCACGGCGGCTTGCCGGCCGTGCCGCAGCCCTCGGCGGGCGTGCCGTTGGACAGCACCCACTGCAGCCGCGAGCGGCCCTCGCCGTCGAGCAGCGACTTCATGAACGGCCCGGCCTTCTCTTGCGCCAGGCCAGAGAGCTCGCGCGGCGCGTCGGTCACCATCACCAGCAGCGTCTCGGTGCCGGCGGGGCCGCCCGCGACGATCTCCCAGCCCTTGGACGGCAGCGAGACCTTCTGCCCGGCCTTGACGGCGTTGTCCTTGGCGAGGTCGTTCGGGTAGAGAAGGTACAGGCTCTTGCCATCGGAGCCGGCCAGCGCGATGTACAGGTGGCCGTTCTTGGCGGACGTGATGTCGAGCTGCAGCAGATCTTTGCCGATCTTGAGCTGCGGCTGGCGCGACACCGCGGTGATGGCACGGCCGCCGTCGCGCTGCGCGTGCAGCTCGGCCAGGATCTCGGCCGGCGTGGCCAAGCGCGTGGGCGTGGGTGCTGGCGCGGGGGGTGCCACCACGGGCGCCGCCACCGGGGCAGGCGCTGGCGCCGCCGGTGCTGCAGCCACTGGCGCTGGCGCGGGTGCCGGTGGCTTGGACGACGCGAAGGCCGCGCTCATCCAGGCCGGCACGAAGCTGCGGTTGCCCGCCACCGTCATCTGCTGGCCGCTGATGCCGGGCTGGCCTTCGAGGCCCTTGTTCACCCGGGCCTGCGCACAGGCGGTGATCTCGTCCACCGTCACGGCGCCGCTGCCGTCGGCGTCGCGGGCCTGGCCGAGCAGGCAGTCGCGCCAGGCCGTGGTGGCAAAGCCGCCGCTGGCGCTGTTGTCGAAGCTCACCTCGTCGGGCCGGCTGGCGGCGATGTGCACCACGTTCTGCGGCAGCGCGCGGCTCACCGTCATCTGCGCTTCGAGCGAGCGGGCCTTGAAGTTGCTCGGCTTGGCGCAGGCCTCGGGCGCGCCGACGCGCGTGAACTTGGGCGTCACCTGGCTTGCGCCCAGCGTGAGCGAACGCGTGCGAAAGGGCTCGCTGGCCACGCCGCCCGAGAAGCACGCGTCGTAGAACACCAGCACCTTTTCGGCCTTGCGCGTGATGGGCGCCAGGCGCTCGCCGAGCTCCACGTTGGTGAGCACCTTGCCGTCGGCCGCCAGCAGGCCTTCGGTGCAGCCGTCCTTGCGCGTGGACTCGTCGTACCAGCGCGTGCCGTGGCCCGAGAAGTAGACGAACAGGCGGTCGCCTTCGGCCATGCGCTGCTGCAGCGAGCTGATCTCCTGGCGAATGCGCTCGGCCGTGGCCTCGGCGTCGCGGAGGACACGCATGTGGGCCTCGGGCACCGCCATCGCGCGGGCCATGCGACGGGCGCTGTCCATGTCGTGCACCACGCCCAGCAACGGCGGCACCTCGGGAACGCTGTACTTGCCGATGCCGATGATCAGCGCGTGGCGCGTGTTGCGTTCGGCGGGCTGCGGCTGGGCGAGCGTGGTCAGGCTGCAGGCGGCCAGGGCGGCCGCCACCAGGGTGGTGCGGAAGGTGTTCATTGGACGGTGACCACGCGCACGCGGCGGTTTTCGGCGGCCAGCGGGTCCTTGGTGTTGGCGGGCTCGCTGGAGCCCTTGCCCACCGCCTTCAGGCGCGAGGCGTGCACGCCGAGCAGCATCAGGTACTGGCGCACCTCTTCGGCACGCTCCTGCGACAGCCGGCGGTTCGCTGCGGCGTTGCCACGTGCATCGGTGTGGCCTTCGATGACGAAGCGCACGTCCTTGAGCTCGGGCGAGATCATGGCCGCGACGAGATCGCCCAGCAGGCCGCCGCTTTCGGGGCGCACCCGCGAGGAGTTGGTCTCGAACTGGATGGCCAGCGACAGGCTCGGCGCCGGCTCGGCTGCGGCGGGCGCGGCGGGCGCCGCCGGGGCCGTGCTCGACGCCGCAGCGGCCGGGGTGTCCGCCGACTGCCGCACCAGCAGGTTGCGCCCCTTGGTGCCCGAGGGCATCAGCGCGTCGATCATGTGCTTCGTGCCCGGCGCTGCGGCGGAGGACGACTGGCCCAGCGCCGCGGGGGCCATGCCGCCCAGGCAGCAGGCCAGCGCGCAGGCACGGGCGGCCCGCGCGAGCCGCTGCTTCACAGCGCGCGCCCGACGCGGAAGCGCAGCTCCTGCTCGGTGGTGTTGCCCTTGTCGTCGGCCACCTGCAGGAACATGCGGTGCTGGCCGTCCGGCACCTTGGCGCCTTCGACCACGACGCCGGTCTCGGTGACGGTGGCGTGCTGGCGCAGGCGGTCGGTAAGGTCGATCTTCAGCAGGCCGTACAGCACGCGGAAGCTCGACGGCACGATCTTCGCGCCCGCTGCCGGCTGGAACGACACCTCGATGCGCAGCGGCGCCGTGACCGGCTTGCCGGGGGCCGAGGGGCTGAGCACGGTGATGCCGGGCGCGTCGGGCTTGGGCAGGCTGCGCGTGCGCACCGGCGGCGGCATGGTCCGTTCGGCCTCAGCCGCCTGCTGGGCCTCGTCGCTGGTGATCAGGTCGAAGCCCGCGGCCTTGGCGATGCCCGAGCTGCCCCAGAGCACAGCGACGGCGACGCCGCTGACGGCCAGACCTCGCAACACTTGCTTCATCATGATCGACTCCTTATGGCGGCCGGGATTCGGAGCCCGGTTGTGATGGGGCGGTGGCCGGTGTCCGGCTCGGCCCCTGGGTGCGGTGCGTTGACGCTATTGAACGGCAGTTACCGAGTGTGCCCAATGATCCCGTCGGATACCCGGCAGCGGCAGCCCGCAGAGGAGAGGGGTTCTGTCGCGTTCACGCGCCGTCCGCATCCACCGGGATGTCGACAGCGCCCGTGCCGGCCGGCCGCTGCAGCCGCCGCAGCGTGGCCACCAGCGTGGCCAGCGCCACCGGCTTGGACAGCAGCGAGCAGCGCTTGGGCAGCGTGATCGAGCCCAATGCAGCGACGCGGCCCGTGACCACCACCGCCGGCACCATCAGCTCCCACTCGGCGCGCAGCTCCAGCACCGCGGCCACGCCGTCGGGCTTGCCGATGCCGAGGTCGTGGTCGACGATCAGTGCGTCGGGGAAGCGCGGTTCCTCGTCGAGCTGCAGCTTGAGCTGGTCGAGCGCGCCGGCGTCGACGATGGTGGCCCCGGCGCCCTCGAGCGCGGCGCGCAGCGCGCTGCGCGGGGCGGCTTCGTCGTCGAGCAGCGCGAGCAGCCAGCCGTCCAGGCGGCTGGCATCGGCGGCCGGGCCGCCGGCCGCGTCGGTGCCCAGGCCCGGCGCCAGCCCGGCGACCCCAGGCCCCGCGCGGCGCAGCTCGGCCGGCACACGCACCCGAAAGCACGTGCCGTGGCCGACGCGGCTCTTCAACGGCGCCACCTGCAGCTTCAGCTGCGTGGCCAGGCCGCGCACGATGGCCAGGCCGAGCCCGCGGCCCCCGCGCGAGGCGCCGGCAGCCACGCCGTCGCTGCCGTCGGCCAGCTGCACGTAGGGCTCGAACACGGCCTCCAGCTTGTCAGGCGGGATGCCGCGGCCGTTGTCGACAATGTCGACGGCCAGGCCTTGCAAGCCACCGTGGGTGTGCGGCCGCACCGCCAGCACCACGCGCGCCGGCCGGCCACGGCGCAGCCCGACGCTGTAGCGCACGGCGTTGCCGGCGAGGTTCTGCACCAGGCGGGCGAGCTGGGTGCGGTCGGTGTAGACCCAGTGCCGGCGCCCGTGCACCGACAGCCGCAGCTGCGCCGGCGACTGCGTGGCCTGCAGGCTCGCGGCCACGGCCTCGAGGATGTCGCGCAGCTCCACCAGCTCGGGGCGCGACTGCAGCGCGCCCTGCTCGATGGCGCTGAACTCGCTGAACTGGTCGAGCATCGCGGTGGCGTCGTCGGCGGCGCGCATCTGCTGGCGCAGCAGCTCGCTGCGGCGCGCCAGCGCCGTGGTGGCCTCGGGGTCCAGGCGCTCCAGGGGCTGCGCGTCGGCGGCCTGCAGCGCCTCGGCGTACAGGCGCACCGCCTGCAGCGGCTGGCGCAGGTCGTGGCTGATGCTGGCCAGCAACTGGGTGCGCGCGCCCTGCAGCTCGGTGAGCTCGGTGGTGCGCTGGTCGAGGCTCTTGATGAGGTCGTCGCGTTCGGCGAGGGCGCCGAAGAGGCGGCGGTCGTTCACGCGCATGTGCATCAGGTCGATCCAAACGAACACCGTCACCAGCACCGGCGCCACCGCCCACAGGCTGGGGAAGTCCGACACCGCCCATTCCCAGCCGGCGCTGGCCAGCGCCGTGGCCAGCAGCAGGGACAGCCCGCCCTGGCGGCCGGCATGCCAGCCCAGGCTGGCCACGCCTACCAGCAGCAACAGCGCCAGCGACGCGGCGCCGCCACCGGCCGCCGCATGCACCGAGCCCAGCGCCAGCCCGGCCAGTGGAGGCAGCAGCAGCGGCGGCCGCTGTGCCTGCGCCATGGTGGCCAGCAGCACCAGGCACACCAGCGCCCAGCCCCAGACCAGCTGTTGCGCCGACATCAGCGGCGAGCCCGTGAGCTCGCGCACCGCGTTGAGCGAGGCCAGGTTGTAGGGCAGCAGCCACTCGCTGAGGCTCTGCATCGACAGCCCCACCACGCCCACCGCCATCAGCGCCAGCCCCAGCCGGCGCCGGCGGCGCGGCAGCTGCTCGGCGATGGGCTCGGCGCTGCCGGGCCGGCTGGGCGTGGCGCGCCGGGACTTCATTCGTCGGCGGTCGCGGCGTCGTCAGCCGAGCCGGCCGCCCGCATCGACGGCACGCGGTAGCCGCGCTGCGACAGCAGCACCAGCAGCTTGGTGCGGTTGGGCGCGCCCAGTGCCTGCAGCGTGGCCGTGACGTGCTTCTTGACGACGACCTCGGAGCGGTCGAGCAGCCGCGCGATCTCTTTGTTGCGCAGGCCCTGCACGACGTAGCCCAGCACCTCGATCTGGCGTTCGGTGAGGCCGAGCGCGGCCAGCTCGCTGAGCTCGCGCCCGCCGCTTTCGGGCACCGCGGCCATGCCGCCGCTCACGCTCTGCGGCAGGTGGATGCGGTGCTCCACCAGCACCCGCGTCAGCGCCTCCTTCAGCTCGCTGGGCGCGGCGGCCTTGCTGATGAAGCCCATGGCGCCGGCGTCGAGCGCGGCCAGCACGGTGTCGCGGTCGTCCTGCGCGCTGAGGATGACCACCGGCACGTACGGGAACTCTTCGCGCAGCTTGCGCAGGCCCGCCAGGCCGTGCACGTCGGACAGCGTCAGGTCGAGCAGCACGAGGTCGAAGCGGCCGGCGGTGGCCAGCGCCTCCAGCGTTTCGGCCAGCGAGCTGGCGAGCTGCACGCGCAGCTGCGGCAGCACCTCGGCCAGCAGCAGTTGCAGGCCATGGCGCACGAGGCCGTGGTCGTCGGCAAGCAGCAGCGAGCCGTGGGGGTTCATGGGGGCGCTCATGCGCGGAGGATGCCGCATGTTGGCCAGGCCCGGAAGCGCCGGCCGGCCGCTGCGACGTATACCAAGGTGTCCTGTTCAGAAAGGCGCTGCGGGTTCGTAATTCAAGCCATGCCGAGCACGCACTGAACTGCAAGGCACGCACCGCCACCGCCAGCAGAGCCGCCATGAACCTCAAGACCTTCAACCCCGCTGCCGCCCTCGCCACCCTGGCCACCGGCGTAGCATGAGCTCACGTCCTCGCTGCCTTCCCGACGCCCCATTTGCTGCGAGAGAGACCATGAAACTCAACTCCAAGACCGCTGTCATCGCCTCGCTGCTAATCACCTTTGTGTGCGGCAGCGCCACTGCCCAGACCGCCGAGCCCGAAAAGGAAAAGGTGATGAGGGAGGGCCAGGTCAGCGAACAGTCGCTGATCGACGCCCTCACGCCGCCGGTGCGCACGCGCAGCTGGAGGCCCGGTGTGGCCGCCGCCGGCACCGCCGGTGCGGCGGCACCGGCCACGGCCAAGGCCTCGATCCTGGTCACTTTCGTCACCGGCAGGGCCGACCTCACCGCCGACGCCAGGAAGGCGCTCGACGTGCTGGCCGGTGCGATGAAGAGCGACAAGCTCGCCAGCGTGAAGTTCACGATCGAAGGCCACGCCGACCCGCGCGGCAGCGAGGAACTCAACCTGAAGCTGAGCCAGGCCCGTGCCGAGAGCGTGCGTGACTACCTCACCGCTTCGCACGGCATGGCCGCCGAGCGCGTGAACGCCGTCGGCAAGGGCTCGAGCGCGCTGATGAAGCCCAGCGAGCCGGCTGCGCCCGAAAACCGCCGCGTCACCATCGTCGCGCAGCAGAAGGAATAAGGGCTCCCCCGCCGCACGCCCTGAGCTGGTCGAAGGGCTTACCTGCCGTTCGCCCTGAGCTTGTCGAAGGGCTTCGACAGGCTCAGCCCGAACGGGTTGGGTAGCCCGAACGCGTGGGGTAGCCCATACGGGTTGGATAGGCCGTTCGCCCTGAGCCTGTCGAAGGGCTTTGGCAGGGTCAACCCAAGCGCTTGGGTGCCAGCTTGCTCTTGAGCCTCTCGGCGTAGTCGGCGAACCAGCTCACGCAGTCGGCGTTGGCCATCGCGTCGCGGTTCATCACCTTGGCAGCGTCGGCGCCGAGCAGCAGCTTCTTCACCGGCAGCTCCATCTTCTTGCCCGACAGCGTGCGCGGGATGGCCGCCACCTGCACGATCTCGTTGGGCACATGGCGTGCCGACAGCGCGTCGCGGATGGCGGTCTTCAGCCGCTTCAGCAGCGCCTCGTCGAGCACCAGCCCCTCGCGCAGCACCACGAACAGCGGCATCCAGCTCTCGCGGCCCAGGAACTCCAGATCCACCACCAGACTGTCCAGCACCTCGGGCTCGGCCTCGACGGCGCGGTACAGCTCCGAGGTGCCCATGCGGATGCCGTGGCGGTTGATGGTGGCGTCGCTGCGGCCGTAGATCACGGCGCCCACGGCGCCGTCTTCGGTGTGCGGCACGAGCTTGATCCAGTCGCCGTGGCGCCAGACGCCGTCGAATATGTCGAAGTAGCTGTCGTGGTAGCGGCCGCCACCCTCGTCGCCCCAGAAGTACAGCGGCATCGAAGGAATCGGCTTCGTGCAGACCAGCTCGCCCACTTCGCCCATGAGCGGCCGGCCGTCCTCGCTCCAGGCCTCGACCGCGGCGCCCAGGCTGCGGCACTGCATCTCGCCTTGGTGCACCGGCAGCTCGCGGTTGCCGGCCACGAACGCGCCCGCAAAGTCGGTGCCGCCGCTGATGGGGTTGATCCACATGCGCTCGCCACCCGGCCGCGGCATCTTCGCCCACAGCCAGGTGTAGGCCTCGTCGGACAGCGGGCTGCCGGTGCTGCCCACCGCGCGGATGCGCGAGAGGTCGGCCTCCTGCTGGGGTTCCACGCCGGCCTTCAGGCAGCTGGCGTAGAAGGCCGCGCCGGCGCCGAACCAGGTGACGCCGGCGGCCGCGGCAAAGCGCCACAGCACGCCCCAGTCGGCCGGCTTTCCGCTCCCCGATGAACCTTGAACAGGTCCGCCCGGGTTGCCGTCGTACAGGCAGATCGTGGTGCCGCCGAGCAGCGCACCGACCTGAGCGTTCCACATGATCCAGCCGGTGCTGCTGAACCAGTGGAAGCGCTCGCCGAACTCCACGCTGGGCGCTACGTCGTTGTGCAGCGCGCCGCCCTTGAGCATCTCGAGCATCACGCCGCCGTGGCCGTGCACGATGGGCTTGGGCAGGCCGGTGGTGCCGCTGCTGTAGACGATCCACAGCGGGTGGTCGAAGGGCAGCCACTCGGGCTGCCAGCCGGCCGGCGCGTCGCCCGCGGTCCAGTCGGCGTAGCGGTGGGCCTGGCGGCCGGGCGCCGCGAAGGCCTGCGCGTCGGCGGCCGCGTCGACATCGGCAAAGAACACCAGGTGCCGCACCGACGGCAAGCCCGCCAGCACCTCGTGCAGCACGGCGCGGCGGTCGTGCGCCACGCCGCCCCAGACCTGGCCGTCCACGGCCACCAGCACCTTCGGCTCGATCTGGCGGAAGCGGTCGAGCACGGCCACCGGGCCCATGTCGGGGCTGCAAATGCTCCAGATGGCGCCCAGGCTGGCGCTGGCCAGAAAGGCCACCAGCGCCTCGGGCCGGTTGGGCACGATGGCGCAGACGCGGTCGCCGCGCTGCACGCCGGCCGCGCGCAGCCGCTCGGCGAACACCGCCACCTGGCGCTGCAGCTCGGGCCAGGCCAGCTCGGCCGGTGCCGGCATGCGCTCGCTCTGGAACACCACCGCCGGGTGCCCGGCCGCGTGGGCCGCGTCGCCATGGCGCAGCGCCTGTCGCGCGAAGTTGACTTGCGCGCCCGAGAACCACACCGCGCCGGGCATGCGCGCCTCGGCCAGCACGGCGGTGGGCGTGGTGGGGGACTCGATGTCGAACCAGCGCCACAGCGAGCCCCAGAACGCATCGAGCTCGGTGGTGCTCCAGCGCCAGAGCTCCTCGTACGTGGCGAAGCGCAGGCCCTGCTCGGTGGCCAGCCACTCGCGGTAGCGAGTCAGGCGCGGCACGGGCAGGGGTGTGGGCGTCGGCGTGGGCGTAGGGGTCATCACACGATGTCGGTGTGCAGGAAGCGCAGCTCCAGCAGCGGGTGGCGCAGGCAGCCGCGCACCCAGGGGCGCGTGACGTCGTTGAGCACCTGGTGCACGTGCGGCACGTAG
>JBIJAP010000031.1:0-14651 GCA_044345715.1 Rubrivivax sp. | reverse complement strand
AATCAAAGGATCAATATGGAAACGAACTACATCCACGAAGAGGTGGGTGGCGGCGTGCCACTGAAGATGTGGACACGCGGCGTGCCGGTGGAGGACGAGGCCAAGCGCCAGCTGCTGAACGCCGCGCGCCTGCCCATCGTCTACCCGCACATCGCGGCCATGCCCGATGTGCACTTCGGCATCGGCGCCACCGTGGGCTCGGTGATCCCCACGCTCAAGGCCATCATCCCGGCCGCGGTGGGCGTGGATATCGGCTGCGGCATGATGGCCGCGAAGACCACGCTGCGCGCCGAGGATCTGCCGGACAACCTGGGCCCGCTGCGTGCGGCCATCGAACGCGCCGTGCCGCACGGCCGCCAGCCCGGTAGCCGCGACCCTGGCGCATGGCAGAAGCCACCCGGCAGCGTGAACACGGCTTGGGCGCAGCTGGAGCCCGAGTTCACCGAGCTGTGCCGCGACTACCCCAAGCTGGAAAAAACCAACCACATCCAGCACCTGGGCACGCTGGGCACGGGCAACCACTTCATCGAGGTCTGCCTCGACGAGGCGGGCTTCGTGTGGTTCATGCTGCACTCAGGCTCCCGCGGCGTGGGCAACTTCATCGGCACGATGTTCATCGAGCTGGCGAAGCAGGACGCGCTGCGCAACAACGCGAATCTGCCCGATCGCGACCTGGCCTACTTCGAGGAGGGCTCACGCTACTTCGGTGACTACGTGCGCGCCGTAGGCTGGGCGCAGAGGTTCGCTGCCATCAACCGCGAGGTGATGATGAAGCGCGTGATCGAAGCCGCGAAGGCCGTGATCCACAAGAACTTCCAGAGCCACGTGGAGGCAGTGAACTGCCACCACAACTACGTGAGCCACGAGCGGCACTTCGGCGAGGACGTGTATGTCACCCGAAAGGGCGCTGTGAGCGCGAAGGCCGGGCAGCTGGGCATCATTCCCGGCAGCATGGGCGCGCGCAGCTACATCGTGCGCGGCAAGGGCAACCCCGAGTCGTTCGAGAGCTGCTCACACGGCGCCGGGCGCGTCATGAGCCGCGGCGAAGCCAAGCGCCGCTTGACGCTGGCCGACCACCGCGCCGCCACCGAAGGTGTCGAGTGCCGCAAGGACAAGGACGTGCTCGACGAGACGCCCGCGGCCTACAAGGACATCGACGCCGTGATGGATGCACAGCGCGATCTGGTCGACGTGGTGCACACGCTGAAGCAGGTGGTTTGCGTGAAGGGCTGAGCGCTGATGGGCCCGTGTTCGGGGCACCTTGCGAGAGCGGGGTGCCCCGTTTTCATTGCCCGGGCGATCGGCTGAAGTCCGCTTCGCAGCGGGTTGCGGTCCAAGTTGTGGCAGACCGCTATCGAGCGCCGCAACCTGGAGGTCTCGACCCTCAGCTTTGTGCACCCATCGCTGTCCATCCGCCTCGGCGCTCTTCGAATCTGCCGTTGGTCGGCTCTGCGTGCGTACGGGCTCTGGCTCGAACGTCGAGGCGCGCGACCGCCAGCGGCAAACGCCGCCACTCGAGTAGTCTTGTGCCGATGGCGTCGCCGATACCGCCCACACCACCCTGGCTGCAAGCGGCCCGTGAGCAATGGATCTGGCGCGGCCAGGCACGTCCTTCATTTGCCTCCGACCCCGGGCCTGGCCAGACCTCAGTCTGGGACTTCCCTCGTCCGCCGCGATTGGCGCCCGAGTCGCGCGAGGTGCGCATCGTCTGGGGCGGCGTGCTCGTAGCGTGCAGTACGCGAGCAGTGCGCGTTCTGGAGACTGCGCACCCGCCGACGTATTACATCCCCTGGTCTGATATCGCGCGTCATCTGCTTCGGCCAGCCCCAGGCGGCTCGTTCTGCGAATGGAAGGGTCCGGCGCGTTACTGGAGCTTGCTCAATGACGACCGCATACTGCCAACGCACGCTTGGAGCTACCCACAGCCGATGGCCGGCGCCGAGGTGCTGGCCGAGTGTGTAGCCTTCTATGCCCGCGACCTAGCGTGCAGCGTTGGCGGCCTGCCGGCCACACCGCAGCCTGGCGGCTTCTACGGCGGCTGGGTCACGCCCGACTTGGCGGGGCCCTTCAAGGGTGAAGCTGGCAGCGAAAATTGGTGATGGTGAGCGTCATCCGCTGTTGCACAAGTCGAAGGTTGGCTTCGTGGCGCCGAGTTCTGCTGACGCTGTCGGCGAAGGTCAGCCTTCTGGCGGCGAACTTGAGGGCCGCTTCGGCTCGACTCGGTCAGCTGACCTCAGCGGCGCGCTCCGTTCGCGTCGGCCTCTGCATCACGCGCAGCGGCGGCCCCCAGGCCCGCGAGTGCACCGACGGCCGCGCGCCAGGGCCAGGTCGGCACCCGGCCTGCGTGGCCGTGGTACCAGGCGGCGAACAGCAGCCCCGCCAGGGCCGCCGGCACGACCCCGATGACGTAGGCGAACGGGATGGTCAGCAACATCCACACGTAGGGCAGCCCGCCGATCAGCGGCGCGGCCCAGGCGAAGCGCCACACGGTGCGCCAGGTGGCACGCTTGCGCAGCACGGCGGGGACCCATGCGAGACCTGGCCCGCGCAACCGGGGCGGGGCAAGCACAGCGCTCACAGAGCGGTCTCCGACGCCCGGGCGGCTTCGCGCGCCGGCACCTTGCGCCACACGCCGCTGGCCACAAGCACCACGGTGACGAAGATGCCGGCCAGCGCCAGCCCGAGCACCAGGCGCAACTGCTGCACCCAGTCCGCCCCCGGCAGCACGCCGCCGAATGCCAGCACCAGGATCAGCGAGCCGGCCAGCGCCAGCACGTCGGCCGCACGCAGCCAGAACTCGGCGCCGGTGTCGGAGCCGCACTGCGCCACCAGCACGCGCCGCGTGATGCCGCGCAGGTACAGCAGCGCCGCACCCACGGTGCCCAGTGTGAGGATCAGCGAGACGACGAAGAGGTACAGACTCATGGTGTTCTCCTTGGGTTGACGGGGGAATGGCTCTCAGGTGTGGGGCTGCGCACCGTCCAGCCGGCAGCTGCCGTGCGAGCAGTGCGGCATGTGCCGCGCTTGATGGCGCTGCGCGAACAGCCGAAGCACGCGCGGCGCTACGAGGTGCAGGCCCAGGCGGCTGAGTTGCTGCCGGTGCGCCACCACCCACGGGTAGACGCGGCGCGTGATCGGCCGGGTCAGCGGGTGGGTCCAGGCGCGCGCCAGCCACGGCGCGCCCACGGTGGCGTACAGCAGCGCGATGGCATCCACGCCGCGGTGCCAGTCGCCCAGGGCGTCGTGCACGTGCAGCGCGCCCAGCAGGTCGTCGCGCGTGAGGCCGGCGCGGGTCACCGCGTCGTCACTGAAGTCGGGCGCCGAGCAGTCCACCTGCGCGATCTCGCCGTGCGCGTCCAGCACGTGGATCTCGGCCATCTCGGCGCTGCAAAGGCCGCACTGTCCGTCGTAGTAGACGGTGAGCAGCGGGGTGGTCGTCTCTAGGGAGGTCATGGTTTCCTATCCTTCCGTAATTTCTGTCAAAACAGAAAGCAAGCGGCAAAAAAAGGGGTCTCAGAGCTTGGCCTTGCCGCGCAGCAGGCCCTGGATCTTGGCGCCCAACTTCATGATCTTCACCAGCGTCTCGGGCGGCAAGCGAAGCATCTCGTCGACCCACGTGGAGGTGGTCTCCATCAGCACCAGCGTCTCCTGGATGCGCTGGCGGCTGAGCGCGCTCTCGCGCGGCAGGTCCGGGTGCGCCAGGCATTCGCGCAGCGTCACGATGGTGGGGTCGAACTCGCGCTGCTTGCGGCCGCGCACGATGGTGCGCAGCAGGTCCCAGACGTCGCCCGAGGTCTCGAAGTGGTCGCGCCGGTCGCCCAGCAGGTGCACCACCTTCACGAGGCCCCAGCCCTGCAGTTCGCGCAGCGAGTTGCTGACGTTGGAGCGGGCCACGCCCAGCTGCTCGCACAGTTCGTCGGCGTTCATCGGCCGGCCGGTGACGAAGAGCAGCGCGTGGATCTGCGACATGGTGCGGTTGACACCCCAGCGCGAGCCCATCTCACCCCAGTGAAGCACGAAGCGCTCGGTCACGGCGGGCAGGCGCGGCGCGGCGCTCTCGGTCTCGGTCTCGGTCTCGGCGGGTGGGGTGTTGCTGGGGGCCATGGCCGCAAGATACGCCTTCTGCAATTTCTGTCAAGACAGAAATTCATGGGCCTCTGCTGCCGGCCTGCGCCTGCAACGGCACAGCGCCCAGGCGCGCATAGATCCCTTTGCCGGGACGTCCTTGTTTCGTGCGAAGGAGTTCAGTGAACGACCGCGGCGTAGACGTTCGGGAAGTGATGACATGGCGCTGCCCACAACCTTTGGATGGGTCCAGGTGGTCATGAACGGCTGCTTCGCAGATGCAGAACCCGGAGGAGGCCAGTCCGAGGGCCGGGCGGCTTCGGAGAGGCCTGACCGGCCGGTTTGGGTCGTTGGACCAAACCGCTCGCGCGGTAAGCGCTAGGGCGAGTCGACCCTCGCCGGATCAAAGGTATCGACGCCACAGCTCGTTCGAAAACCTTCCTTGTGGATCGACGGCGCCCTTGAGACGGCGTAGCCATTCCGCCTCGGGATAGGCGCGGATGAATTGCGAGGCGGTTGCGTGCAACTGGTAGGGCAGGTAATAGCAGCCGCCGTGCTCGAGGGCCAAATCGATCAGCTCTCGAGTCCATCGACCCACGCGTTCTTGCGCACTTCTCCAGGTTCGCTGCTTGTAATACAGGACGAAGGAGAACACCTCTTGCCTCGCCCATGGCAGCGCCGACACCCGGTCCGCGGGTGAGTGTCGGATGGAGATGTTCAGCACCTCCACATCGCGCCGGCGCACCAGGGCGGCCATCGCCCGCGCAAAGGCGACGAAACCAAGATCGGGGATGAAGTATTCCTGCAGCACGTAGGTCGACATGGCACGGGTGCGCGGCTCCAGCTCGGCGGCATCCAGGCTCGCCTCGTGATTGAGCCACTTGACCGCCGGCGGTCGCATCAGCATCGGGTGAACGACCTTCTCGCGCAAGCGCGTGCCACCTGGAAGCTCGGTCATCACGAAGATCGCGTTCTGTTCGAGCGCGTAGGACGCGCCGCGCGGAACCAGGCGGCTCTTCTCTGTCAGCGGCTTGTCGTCATCGGCGCGGTGCCAGGTCACGCTGACGGGCGCGTCGAAGTCCGGCGGCAGGAGGTCGGCGTTGTGCAGCACGGCCGTCGAATCTGACAGCACGGACTGCCGAAAGAAGTCGGCATAGCCGTCGAGCGACACCTGCCGAACACGGCGCTCGATACGTACGTTGGGGACCACGTCGAGTTCCACCTCGGTGATGACGCCCACCGCGCCATAGCCACCGATCGCGGCTGCGAACAGTTCTGGCCTCTGGTTGGGACCGACTTCAAGCACTGAGCCGTCGGCCGTCACGAGCTGCAGCGATCGGACCGAGTGACCGATCGGCCCCAGGCCGACATATCGGCCGTGGCAGTTGACTGAGACGGAGCCCCCTACTGTGAAGTTCGAGTAGCTCTGCATGATCTTGACGGCCAGACCCAGTGGGTCCAGCACGTCCTGCAGATCGCGCCAGCGCATGCCCACCTGCACGCGCACTGTGCGGGCCTCGGGCCTGATCCAAACCAACTGGTTCATCCGGCGCATGTCCAAGTGCAGGCCCCCCTTCACGCCGATCTGACCGCCCATGCTGTAGCGACCACCGCCCACCGCGACCTGTCCCTGCCAGGACGCGACGGCAGAGGCCACGTCGGCGGCGCTGCCCGGCACTTCGATGCGCGAGACCGCCACTGGATACAGCCGAGTGACGTTGTGGACCTCCAGCGGCGATGCAGCTCGGGCTGACCCAGGCACCGAAACGAGTGAGCCGGTTGTCCCAAGAGATCCCACGAGGAGCGTGCGTCGATCGAGACGATGGGGGGTTCTCATGTCCTGAAGTATCTGGCGAGACGGTGGGCCGTGAACCTGCCGCGATCGTTGAAGTCGCTCGGGCCGAGTGCTGTCAACGCCATCCGCTCTGCCCACGGGAAACAGACTTTGCATGTCCGTTGTCGGGCGGGTGCGAAAGGTTGCTGCCACGGGCCGCTGAGGACGGTACAGCTGACTTAGCCGGCGCATGCTGACACTGACAGCAGCGAGCCGGCATCAGCGAAACCCGCCAGCGTTCGCGCCCGCAGCACAGGACGATTCGGCTCTGGCCGAAACATTTCGGCCCTGGTCTGCTGCACATTCCTGGTCAACGCCAATCCACCGAGAGCCGAAACCATGACCGTGACTTGCTTCATCCGTTACCAGATCGATCCCTTCCAGCGCGACGCCTTCCAGCGATACGCCGAGGCATGGGGTCGAATCATTCCGCGCTGCGGCGGCAATCTGATCGGCTACTTCCTGCCGCATGAGGGCAGCAACGATGTGGCGTGGGGCCTGATCGGCTTTGACAGCATCGCAGCCTATGAACGCTACCGACTGGCGCTCAAGACCGACGCCGAAGGGCGTGCCAACTTCGAGTTCGCGCAGTCCCAGCGCTTCATCCTTCGCGAAGAGCGAACCTGGCTGGAGGATGTCATCGGTACGCGAAATGTGGCGCGGCAGGTGACGCCGTGATTGCGGTCATCTTCGAAGTGGAGCCGAACCGTGGCGCGGCAAACCGATACCTCGAAATTGCAGCCGCTCTGAAAGCCGAACTGGAGTCCATCGCCGGCTTCATGTCGGTCGAGCGGTTCGAAAGCCTTGCAGAGCCCGGCCGGTTTCTGTCCTTGAGTTTCTGGCACGACGAAGACTCAGTGCGTGCCTGGCGCTGCCATGGCATGCACCGCCGCGCTCAGCAGAAAGGCCGCAGTGACCTGCTCGCCGGCTACCGGCTCCGGGTTGCGACCGTGGTGCGCGACTATGGGCTGCATGCACGCGAAGAGGCGCCCTCAGACTCGCGAAGCGCGCTAATCTGACGCCGGTGAGCACCGCCCATGAACCCCGACTGGCCCGCGTAGCAGCCATCGTGGCCGACCCGGCGCGGTCGCAGATGCTGGCCTACCTGCTGTCGGGTGAGTACGCCAGCGCCAGCGAGCTGGCGAAGGCAGCATCGGTCACGCCGGCCACGGCCAGTGGCCATCTTGGCAAGCTGATGGCCGCGCAATTCGTGGTGTGCGAGCCCAGAGGCCGTCACAGGTACTACCGCCTGGCCGACGCCGAAGTCGCGCATGCGCTTGAGGCCTTGGCCCTTGTTGCCGAACGCGATGATCACGACGCCGCGTGGGCACATCCGCAAAGAGCCCGTCTGCGCGTTGCGCGATGCTGTTACGGCCACTTGGCCGGTCAACTCGGGGTTTTGGTCTTCGACGCCCTTCAGCGACGGGGATGCCTGGCATCCACCCCCAGCGGCTTCGAACTCACGGCCGCGGGTCGTGCATGGCTCGAAGGGTGGGGGATGAACCCCAGTCAGCCCAACGGACGGCGTCGCTTTGCGTACCGGTGCCTCGACTGGTCAGAACGTCGCGATCACCTCGCGGGCCAGCTTGCAGACGATCTCTACCAGCACTTCACAGCAAAGGGCTGGTTGCGCCGCGCGTCCGGAAGGGCGGTGGAGGTCACGGTCCGCGGTCACCTTGAACTGTTGCCGCATCTGAAAGAAAGCTCGGCCTGAGACCGCGCGCGTCGCTCTGGTGCGATGGGATGCCTATGCTGGCGATGCCACCGCACAGCCGCCACCGGATCTTCGGGCTCGTTCAGCCTTTGGCGGCGCTGCCGGTGTTCTGACTCTGGCTGGGCGGCGCAAAGAACACATCGGTCACTGAGGCCAGCGGCAGCGGGTCCCAGCGCCCCGGCGACCTTGACGTGCCGGCCGTGAACACCGTGTAGGGGTCATGCACGAACGGCGGTGTCGCGCCGCCGGCAGCCGCCATCGCGGTCTTCACCCGTGCGGCTGACTTCGTCTGCTGGGCCTTGATGGCGGCCAGCAGCGCAAGCGGCTGGCCTCCCGCGCCCTCGAGCAGCGTCATCTGCCGGTGCAGGTTCGGCAGCGTGCCCACTGGGTGCCCTCGAGGGGCCGTGCCCAGATCGGGGTCGCTGAGCAGCGCCCGCACGATGGCCGGCTTGAGCGGAGACTTGAACAGCGACACCGCCATGCCCTGCAACACGGCCACGGCGCCGGCGATTACCGGGGCGCAGAGGGACGTGCCGCTCACGGTCTGGCCAACCGTTTTTACCAGGCCCAGCGGGCTGGCGTCGAGGACGGTGGCGCAGCAATCGAGCCGGTTGCCGTGGTTCAGCGAGTCGTTCGACACCAGGGCTGGCGGCGTGAGCGTCTGCCCCTGGTAGGTGCCCACCACGTAGCCGCACGAGACGACGATGCCGCCCGCATCGGCGAAGGTCGCAAGCGACGCCCGATCCAGCGTCATGGCGTGAGTCTTGGCCAGAGCGGAGCGATACGCCTTCAGCGACGTGGCGAGACCTGCACCCGTGTAGCCGAGCCAGCGTCCGCCCACGTCAGCGCCGTGCGCCGTCCGCACCAGCCATCGTTCCCCCGCCAGCATCACGTCCACGCCGTTGCCCGCGGCCTCGACCACGGTGACGCCCAAAGCGGTCAGGTCGCCCACCACCTTCAGGACGGCGGGGTCGAACTCCACAGGCATGTCGGTCATGACGGCGCTGGCACGCTTTTCGGTGGAGCCAGCGACGGTTTCGGTCAGTGCCTTCGGGAAGGCCTTGAGCAGGTCGGCCGTGCCCGCGTACGGATGCTTAACGTCGAGCCCGGCTCTCAGGCTCAGGGACAGGTTCACCACGTCGCCCGCCTTCAACAGGCCCTTCAAGGCCTCCAGCGCGTTGACAAGGTGCGTGCTGTTCAGCGTCATGACGGGCGCGTACCTGACCGTCACCCCGGGCGCCACACCAATCGCCACAGTGTCGCTGTCCGCGGCGCCCAGGATCCCCACGGAATAGCAGGCGTGCGTGTGGACATCGACCGATGAGGTGGCCGCCGCCGCGCCCGTGGGGGCCGGCACACTGACGACGGCGATGGTGCCGGGGATGTCGGACACGTTCGCGACGGAGTCGACGACCCCAGCGGAGATCCCCGCGCCGGTGTAGCCCTTGGCCCAGACCGGCTCGATGTCGATGCCGGTGCCGGCCTTCAGGTAACCCTGATGTTTCTTGAAGATGTCGGAGGACTTGTGCTTCAACGGCGCGCCGCACTCGACGAAGAGCGGCTCCGGATACGCCATCGTGACCGCTGCCGATTGCGAGAGTGTCTCGCTGACGTCACGGGCGCCGGACCCGCCCGTGAGCGCCAGCAGGTAGATGTGCGAGTAGGGCGTGCTGCGCACGAGCTCTGGCACCGACGCCAGCGAGTCGCTGGCGGGCCCCGCTGATGCCGCCCGCACCACACGCCCCATCCACGCCGTCTCAGGCGTGATCAACAGGCGCTGAGCCATCCCGTCGCCGAACAAGGCATCGAACGCGGCCGGTGCGCAGTCGATTTCGTCGCCCTCGGGCACCTGCACGGCCGGGTGCAACCACACCACGATGCGGAGGTGGCCAGACCGCAGAGATGCCGCTATGGGCTGGTCGATGCCGCGCACCCGCGGGCGTTGCGGCGCCTGTGGTGGCTGCGGGGGAACGATGGGCATGCGACCGGCCTACTTCTGACGTCCCGTCTTCGGGTCGTAGACCACTTCGACCGGCACCACCTGGTCGGTGGGCAGGATCTCGGTCCACTGGTCGAACACCTCGAACGCGTCGGCGCCGGTGCGCAGCTTGAAGCCGCCCTGCAGCGGGTAGAAGCCGTGCTCGAACACCTTGTCGACCGGGGTCGCCGCCACCCTGTTGTCGTCGTCGATGCCCGCGGGCGGGAACTCCTGCACCTCGGTCGACCCCTTGTGCTTGGCGGTCACCTTGTCACACAGGTGATGAATGGCTTCCAGCACGGTGGGCGCGGCGCCGATGCGCGGAATCTCGGCCAGCTCTCCCACCGGTGCCACGTAGGCGGCATCGAGGCCGTCGGCGCCCTCGACATGCGTGGAGCGCAGCCAGTTGATGGCGGCACGCTCTTGCCCGGGCCGAATCGGGATCACGGCCTTGACCCACGGCGCGTTCAGGAAGGCGTTGCGCATGTTGTCGCCGTCGAGCTGAAGCATCCAGCCCAGCGATGCGCCCAGCCGGGCCGGCGCGCTCTCGTTGGTGATGTAGTAGTTGTCGGCTCGGTTCTCGCCCACGCCGCCCCACGACACCACCTGCGTGGCCGGCAGCGAGGTGTCTTCTTGCTGCGCCTGCTTGGCCAGCTGGCTCACGGTGCTGCCGGAGATCTTGTTGACCATCAGCTTCGCCTTGAGCGATCGGTGCACGGCTCCGGCACCGCTGCCTGAGCTGGCACCGCCCGCACCCGTCTGGATGATCGGCGGCTTCGGCACCTTGCCGAGGGCCTGGCGACTCTGGTGCAGGCGCGGCCGCCACCACTCGGGAGCGACGAAGTAGAGCATCTTGTCGATGTCGAAGATCGTGTTCAGCAGCTCCGACACGACGTGCCGGGTGCGATCGTCGGGCATGGGCACGCCCTTGGTGAGCATGTCCTGAACCAGCGCGCGGTAGACGACGATGCGCTCTTCCTCCCGCAGCTCTTCGAAGGGGCGCTGCTCAACGCGGCTGGCCTGGTTGATGCGTTCGCGGGCGGCGTCAATGAACGCCTTCTCATAAGCGCTCTTGGTTTCGGCGTTGAACTTGCTCACCGCTGCGAGGTTCTTCGCGTCGGCCTCGTCCACGAGCTTCTTCGAGGGACCCCAGTTCACCTTGGCCGTGACCCGAACGTTCGGGTTGTTGCGGAAGTTGATGTGTCGCACCTTGATGTCGAACCCCACCTCGCCAGGCATCGACGTGTCGACCGCGCCCAGCTCGAGCCGCACATCCTGGCCACCGTAATCGAACTCCACGTCCCTGAACTCGTAGCTGGCGATATCGCAGGCCGAACGGAACCCCGAGAACTCCCACTTCACGCGCTCCGGGTTGCCCTCGTTGGTGTCGGTATTGACCTCGACGCCGTCGCGATACGCCTCGTCCATGTCTTCATCGGGTTCGGTGTCTTTCGTGGCCGGCACGAATGGGATGTCGATGGTTACCTGCGTGGAGTGCAACCCTGGCCGCGGCACCGATTCCGGCGGCACGATGGCACCCAGCTCCGGGTCCTTGGCGATGTGAACCAGCTTGGCGATGCCGAGGTTCTTGCCGGGATCGTCCACGAATGCCTGCCAGCACAGGTAGGTGCCGATGTCTTGCACCTGCACGCCCACCTGCCGCATCTTGCGCCGCAGCTCGTAGTTGATGAGCTTGTCGGTGTCGTTCTTGAGCACGTAGCGCTTGCTCGACGTGTCGGTGGTCTCGGTGACCGTGCGGAACGTGGACTTCACGCTGCGGCGGATCTCGGTCGAGATCTTCTCGGTCTGCTGCCGCATGTGCCGGTGGCTTGTCTCGCGCGCCTTCGACTGCGTGCTGTCCAGGTTCAGGCTGGTCGACGCGGTGGCGCTGCCGGTGATCCATCCCTGGTTGACCGTGGCGTTCATGCCGAACTTGGTGTCGGAGCGGTTTTCTTCCTTCACCGACTCCGACAGCTCGTCCTCCTCGGTACGGCTCTTCTCGGTCTTCAGCGTGGTCTCCAGGGACTGCTCGAGGGTCTTCTCTACCAGCGACCGGCGCGTCGAGACCTCGATGAGCTCCACCATCGACCCGGGGCTGAGCCACACGTGCCCCACCGGTGTGCCCAGGAAGGTGTCGAACTCGAAGAAGTACTGCCGGAAGAGATGCACGATGCCGATCGGCGAAAGCACCGCGCGGTCGATCTCCTTGGTGGGGTCGATCACATCGAGTGGGTTGCGGGAGGTGGCGAACGCCTGCAGTTTCTGCAGGTCGGAATCGTCCTTGAAGAACAGCTCGCGCAGCGCATCGAACTGCTTCGTCTGCTTCAGGTGCACCAGCAGGCCGGCCATGGCGGACTCCAAGCCTAACTGCTGCGCGGCGGCGGTGATGCGCTCGGAGTGATGGCGCTCCGCCTCCTGTTCCTGAGCCCAGGCTTGCACTCGCGGCGCCACCTCTGATTTCAGCATGTCAGCCAGGCGGCGCTCGTCGATCACGTCCCACGCCGCGTCGTCCAATCGATCTCCGGGCGGCAGGAGCGAAGCCACCAAGTCGCCGAGCAGCGTGGATGTCGACCGCGGTCGCGTGGCCGTGAACCCTGCCGGCGCCACGCTGGAGACTTCGAGCAAACGGCCTTCGCGTACCAGGTCCAAGTCCATGAGCGGCGTCAGGCGCTGCAGCAGCCCTCGGCGCGCCTTTGCCAGATCCTCTGCGAAGCCACGGTTCATGCGTTCCGCCTGCCGCTTCGAGGTCCAGCCTATGAGCGGCTGATAGATGCCGAAGATCTCCGAGGCGTAGGGCAGGACGCCCGTGTATGGCTTGAAGTCTGCGATTCGCTTCATGGCGGTGATCCTGGCGGGTTGAAGGGTTCGACCTCAATCAGAATAGGGGCTTCAAGGACGCGCGGCAACGCAGGTGACGGCCCTAGGCGGCCTGCAAACTAGGTGGTCTTCCTTAAGGGGGTGTAGAGGGCGCCTCAGAAGCACGGTGTCCGTGCACAGCAGCGATCTGCATGTCGCGAAGGCCCTTGCTCGTGAGTCGTGCTGCCCGTGCCGCGAACTGCGCGTGGTTAAGCACCACGCATAGGCGTCTGCAGCACCACGTCATGGCCGGCAGGAGTTGACATCGGGCACTCTCAACTCGGCAGCCTTCCGGACCGGCCGTGCATCTACATCGCCAGAATGAAGGTCGGCAATGCAGCGAAGGACTAAACCGCTCGCGCGGTAGGCGCTCTGGCGACGCTGGTGGCGGTTCGTCGCGCCCGCGACTCTGCGATGTTGGCGACCGAGGCAATCCGCCTCAGTCACCGACAGGAGCAGGATCATGGACGTCTCCACCCCAACCCCATCCGCGGCCGTTTCGCCGCTGCGCCAACGCATGCTCGACGACATGCGCATGCGCCAGTTCGCCGAGCACACGCAGGACGGCTGCATCCGCGCCGTGCGCAAGCTCTCCACCTTCCTCGGCCGCTCGCCGCACACCGCCACCGCCGAGGACCTGCGTCGCTTCCAGTTGCAACTGGTGGACACGGGCACCGGCCCGGTCACCATCAACGCCATCATCACCGGGCTGAAGTTCTTCTTCGACATCACGCTGGGCCGGCCCGAGCTCATGCTCAAGATGACGCACGTGGCCGTGCCTCGCAAGCTGCCCGTGATCCTGAGCCCCGAGGAAGTCTGCCGCCTGATCGCAGCCGCGCCTACCGCGCGAGCGGTTTAGTCCTTCGACCCAATGCTGTCCTACAACTTCGTAAGTTCAGGACCCCAAAGCTGACCAAGGTTGCGATGTCGCACGGGATCAATGCCAAAACCCTGCACGGCCGGCGCTAGCTCGCACCCAAAGCTCAGACTGTCGGTGTGACTGAGCAGTTCTTGCCAGTGCTCGTGCACGATGGCATTGGCGTGCAGCTGGCGGCCCGGCGCCTGAACAGCGGCAAGTTCGGCTGGCACAAAGAGGACAGTTGCACACTGAGACTTGGCCGGCCGCAGTCCGATGTGCTGGTGTTGGGCTTGCGCTGACGGCGCATCGGGGAAGCGGGGCAGATCACCTTGCTGTCGCTCGTCCGTTGCGGCATGCGTCGACGGGCTGGACACGGGACTTGAACTGCCTCTGCCGCGGCGACGGCCGCGTCGCCATGAACTCGTCCGACGATGCTGGCGCCACGCATATCGGCGACGGGAGCATCGATTCCGCGCTGTGCGGCTTGCTCAGTTCATCGCGTGACAACCAGCTGATCGCGCGCCTCCGTGCTTTTGCCGGGGGTGACATCGTTGGTGATCATTGGGCTCGCTACACTTTCCAGCACAGCCGGCTCATTGTGCCGGTGCCCGGCGGTGCACAAGGAGCGAGAACATGAGTTGGCTGAACACCTCGATCATGCGCACACGCGGCGTCGCGCAGGGCCGCACGCCTGACACGCACGCGCTGACCGAAGCCAGGCAGGGCACCTACCACTACACCATCGGCCCGTACTCCACGCCGGTGATGCAGGTAAGGCCCGGCGACCGCGTGATCGTCGAGACCCGCGACGCCTTCGAAGGCAAGGTCAAGACTGAGCAAGACCTGCCGTCCAAAGTGTTGAGCATGCCCTTCGTGAACCCCCAGAGCGGGCCTATCCTCATCGAGGGCGCCGAGAAGGGCGACGTGGTGGCTGTCTACATCGAGAGCATGGCGCCGCGCGGCCCCAACCCTCGCGGCACCTGCGCGATGATTCCCCAGTTCGGCGCGCTCAGCGCCACGTCACTGACGGCGATGTTGCACGACTCGTTGCCCGAGATCGTACGCAAGATCGACGTCGATGAGGACGGCGTCTACTGGAGCAAGCGCGTCACGCTGCCCTATCGACCGCACATCGGCACGCTGAGTTGCAGTCCCGAGATAGACAGCATCAACACACTGACGCCCGACTCGCACGGCGGCAATATGGACCTGCCCGACATGGGCCCGGGCAGCATCACCTACCTGCCGGTGCGCACTGCCGGTGCGCGACTGTTCATCGGCGACGCACACGCCTGCCAGGGCGATGGCGAGGTCTGCGGCACCGCCGTCGAATACGCCAGCACGA
>JBIJAP010000346.1:0-4210 GCA_044345715.1 Rubrivivax sp. | reverse complement strand
AACAACACCGCCAACCTGCAGACGGACTACACACTGGGCGAGGCGCTGGAGTTCATGGACGCCACCGCGGGCCGCGTGCTGCCGCCGGGCTACGCCACCGAGCTCAACGGCGTGAGCCGCGAGTTCAAGGCCTCCAGCGGCGCCCTGGGTGTGGTGTTCGTGCTGGCGCTGCTGTTCATCTTTTTGGTGCTGAGCGCGCAGTTCGAGAGCTTCATCGACCCGTTCGTCATCCTGCTCAGCGTGCCCTTGTCGATGCTGGGCGCGCTGCTGGCGATGAAGTTCACCGGCGGCACGCTGAACGTGTATTCGCAGATCGGCCTGATCACGCTGATCGGGCTCATCACCAAGCACGGCATCCTGATCGTGGAGTTCAGCAACCAGCTGCGCCAGCAGGGCAAGTCGGTGATGGACGCGGTGGTGGAGGCCTCGGCCTTGCGCCTGCGCCCCATCCTGATGACCACCGGCGCCATGGTGCTGGGCGCACTGCCGCTGGCCCTGGCCAGCGGGGCCGGAGCTGAGAGCCGCCAGCAGATCGGCTGGGTCATCGTGGGCGGCATGACGGTGGGCACGCTGCTCACCATCTTCGTCGTGCCGACGGTCTACTCGCTGTTCGCGCGCAAGGCCATCCCGGGCGAGATCACGACCCCGGCTCAGGACGACCTGAAGCCCGCTGCGGGGCACGCCGACTGACGGCGGAGACTAACCGCCGATGTAGTGCATCTCGATGCGGCGTTCGCCCGAACCCGCATCGGCCGTGCTGGAGCTCCGAAGCTCGGAATAGCGGTCGTCTCGTTCCTGCCAGGCCAGGCCGATGGCGCTGGCGATGTCAGCGTCGCTGGTGCCGCCGCGCAGCAGCGAGCGCAGGTCGTGCCCGCGCGTGGCAAACAGGCATAGGAACAGCTTGCCTTCGGTGGACAGGCGCGCGCGGTTGCAGTCGCCGCAGAAGGCCTGCGTCACGCTGCTGATGAAGCCAACCTCGCCGCCGCCGTCGGCATAGCGCCAGCGCTCGGCGGTTTCGCCGGCTGCCGAGGGCGGGACTTTCTCGAGTGCAAAGGCCGCATGCAGGCGCGCCCGCACCTCGGCCGAGGGCAGTACCTCGTCAAGCCGCCAGCCGTTGGTGGCGCCGACGTCCATGTATTCGATGAAGCGCAGCACGACCCCGGGCCCGAAGCGCTCGCGCACATGGCGCGCCAGCGGCACGATCTCGTGGTCGTTGGTGCCGCGCTTGACGACCATGTTGATCTTGATCGGCGCCAGCCCGGCGGCGAGTGCGGCGTCGATGCCGGCCAGCACGTCGGCCACCGGGAAGTCGACATCGTTCATGCGCCGGAAGATGGCGTCGTCGAGCGCGTCCAGGCTCACCGTCACGCGCTTCAGGCCCGCCTCGCGCAGCGCCACGGCCTTGCGCGCGAGCAGCGTGCCGTTGGTCGTGAGGGTGATGTCGAGTGGGTCGCCGGCCGGCGTGCGCAGCGCCGAGAGCTGCTGCACCAGCGCTTCCAGCCCCTTGCGCAGCAACGGCTCGCCACCCGTCAGCCGCAGCTTTTTCACACCGTGGGCCGCGAACAGGCCCGCCACGCGTGTGATCTCCTCGAAGCTCAGCAGCGAGCCCTGCGGCAGGAAGCGGTAGTCGCGGTCGAACACCTCCTTGGGCATGCAGTAGCTGCAGCGGAAGTTGCACCGGTCGGTGACCGAGATGCGCAGGTCGCGCAGCGGCCGGCCCAGGCGGTCAGACAGCAGCCCGGTGGCCGGGATCGGCTGCGCCGGAATGCGCGCCGGCCGCGCCAAGGTGCGCAGGTCGGCCAGCGGGATGACGGATTCGCCCATGGGCGCGGATTGTGCCGCGCAGCCCCACGGCAGGGCGCCGTCAGGGTCGGGCCGGAGTCAGCGCCGGAGCCGCCGGCACGGCCTCGACCGCTGGGGCACGGCGCGCGCCGTTGAAGCGGCGTGTCCAGTAGGCCGCACGCATGTCCTCGACGCGCACCTCGCCGCCGGTGGCCGGGGCGTGGATGAAGCGGCCGTCGCCAATGTAGATGCCGACGTGCGAAAACGCGCGCCGCATGGTGTTGAAGAACACCAGATCGCCCGGCTTCAGTTCGTTGCGCGCCACCGGCGCCAGGCCCGCCTGCGTGGCCTGCTCATGGGCGCGGCGCGGCAGCACGAGGCCGATGCTGTGCTCGAACACGTAGCGCGTGAAGCCGCTGCAGTCGAAGCCCTGCTCGGCACTGCTGCCGCCCAGCTGGTACGGCACGCCGAGGAAGTTCATGGCCTGCATCACGAGCTCGGATGCTGTCTCGCGCACCTGACGCACCACGTCGCTGGCCTCCTGGTGCGCCCGGGTGGGCAGCAAGCCGCGTTGCTGGAGCAACTCGAGCACCGCATCGGCAGGTGCAGCCGCTGGCGTCGCAGGCGCAGGGGCCGGAGCGGCACTGGCCACGGCGGTAGCCACGGCGAGGCACGCGATGCTCAGGAGTCGGGGCCGGCGGGTCATGGGCGGCGGAGCTTACCAGCCACGGCCGGCGTGGCTGGATCCGCCGCGTCAGCGCGGTGCAAGTGGCCGAAGTCGACAATTGCGTACGAAGAACGAAGGCAGGAGACAGCCCCCATGAGCACCGCCCCGAGCTATGCCGATGTCCACCAGCGCTCGATCACCGAGCGCGACGCCTACTGGGCCGAGCAAGCCAAGCTGATCGACTGGCAGACGCCGCCGCAGCGCATCTGCAACAACGACAAGGCGCCGTTCACGCGCTGGTTCGAGGGCGGCACGACCAACCTGTGCCACAACGCCGTCGACCGCCACCTGGCCACGCGCCCGGAGCAGAACGCGCTGATCTGGGTGTCCACCGAAGTGGGCCAGGAGCGTGTCTACAGCTACCGCGAACTGCACGCCGAAGTGCAGGCCATGGCTGCGGTGCTGCTGTCGCAGGGCGTGAAGCAGGGCGACCGCGTGCTGATTTACATGCCCATGATCCCCGAGGCCGTGTTCGCGATGCTGGCCTGCACGCGCATCGGCGCCGTGCACTCGGTGGTGTTCGGCGGCTTCGCCAGCGTCAGCCTGGCGAGCCGCATCGAAGACGCCGAGCCGACGCTGGTGGTGAGCGCCGATGCCGGCAGCCGCGGCGGCAAGGTCGTGCCCTACAAGCCCCTGCTCGACGAGGCGCTGCGCCTGTCGGCCCACAAGGTGCCCAAGGTGCTGATGGTCGACCGCGGCCTGAGCCCGATGAGCCTTGAACCCGGCCGTGACCTGGACTACGCGTCGCTGCGCCAGCAGCACTTGGCCAGCGAGGTGCCGGTGGTCTGGCTCGACAGCACCGCGATCAGCTACACCATCTACACCAGCGGCACCACCGGCCGGCCCAAGGGCGTGCAGCGCGACACCGGCGGCTACACCGTGGCGCTGGCCGCCAGCATGGGCCAGATCTTCATGGGCCGGCCCGGCGAGACCTACTTCAGCACCAGCGACATCGGCTGGGTCGTCGGCCACAGCTACATCGTCTACGGCCCGCTGCTGCACGGCATGGCCACCATCCTGTACGAGGGCCTGCCCATCCGTCCCGACGCCGCCGTGTGGTGGAGCCTGGTCGAGAAGTACAAGGTCACGGTGATGTTCTCTGCGCCCACCGCGGTGCGCGTGCTGAAGAAGCAGGACCCGGCGGCGCTGAAGAAGCACGACCTCTCCAGCCTGCGCGCGCTGTTCCTGGCCGGCGAGCCGCTGGACGAGCCCACCGCACGCTGGATCTCCGACGCGCTGAACGTACCCATCATCGACAACTACTGGCAGACCGAAAGCGGCTGGCCGATCCTCACGGTGGCCAATGGCATCGAGCACCAGCCCAGCAAGTTCGGCAGCCCGGGCATCCCGATGCCGGGCTACGACGTGAAGATCGTCGACGAGCAGACGGGTCAGGACATCACTGAGCCCAACCAGAAGGGCGTGGTGGTGATCGAAGGGCCGCTGCCGCCGGGCTTCATGCAGACGGTGTGGCGCGACGATGCGCGCTTCGTTAACACCTACTGGAAGAGCGTGCCGGAGCGGCTGGTCTACAGCACCTTCGACTGGGGCATCCGCGATGCCGACGGCTACTACTTCATCCTCGGCCGCACCGACGACGTCATCAATGTCGCCGGCCACCGCCTGGGCACGCGCGAGATCGAGGAGAGCATCTCCAGCCACCCGGCCGTGGCCGAAGTGGCCGTGGTCGGCGTGGCCGAT
>JBIJAP010000345.1:0-4216 GCA_044345715.1 Rubrivivax sp. | reverse complement strand
GAGGCCGACCCCGTGGCCTACCTGCGCGACGTGATGGGCCGCCGCCACGCCGGCCTGGCCGCCTTCGACGCGGCGGCCTGGGCCGACTACGAGGCCGCCATCCACCGCCCCGGCAGCGCGCAAGCGATCTGCGACGACTACCGCGCCGCTGCCGGCATCGACCTCGAGCACGACCGCGCCAGCCGCGCCGCGGCTCAGCGCATCGCCGTGCCTCTCTCGGTGCGCTGGGCCGAGCAGGGTGCGGTGGGCCGCTGCTTCGACGTGCCGGCCCTGTGGCGCGAGGCCATCGCGCCCGGCACGCCTTTCGAGGGCCGCGCCATGCCGTGCGGCCACTACATCGCCGAAGAGCAGCCCGAGGCGCTGCTGGCCGAGGCGCATTCTTTCTTCATCGATCCGGAGACCCGACCATGAACCGCCCCCACCGCATTGCCGTGCTCGCCGGCGACGGCATCGGCAACGAAGTGATGCCCGAAGGCCTGCGCGCACTGGATGCCGCGGCGCGCCGCTTCGGCATCGCACTCGACATCACCGAGTTCGACTTCGCCAACTGCCAGTACTTCGCCCGGCATGGCCAGATGATGCCGGCCAACTGGAAAGAGCAGCTCGCCGGCTTCGACGCCATCTTCTACGGCGCCGTCGGCTGGCCGGCCACGGTGCCCGACCACATCTCGCTGTGGGGCAGCCTGCTGAAGATGCGGCGCGAGTTCGACCAGTTCGTCAACCTGCGCCCGGCGCGGCTGATGCCCGGCATCCACTCGCCGCTGGTCGACCGCAGCGGCCAGCCGCTGCAGCCCGGCGCCATCGACATGTGGATCGTGCGCGAGAACACCGAGGGCGAGTACAGCAGCGTCGGTGGCCGCATGTTCGAGGGCACCGAGCGCGAGGTGGTGATCCAGGAAACCGTGATGTCGCGCCACGGCGTCGACCGCGTGCTGAAGTTCGCCTTCGAGCTGGCGGCGTCGCGGCCGCGCAAGAAGCTCACCAGCGCCACCAAGAGCAACGGCATCGCCATCACCATGCCCTACTGGGACGAGCGCGTGAAGGCCATGTCGGCGCACTACCCCGGAGTGGCGGTGGACCAGTTCCACATCGACATCCTCACCGCGCACTTCGTGCAGCGGCCGCAGCAGTTCGACGTGGTCGTGGCGAGCAACCTGTTCGGCGACATCCTGTCCGATCTCGGCCCGGCCTGCACCGGCACCATCGGCATCGCGCCTTCGGCCAACCTGAACCCCACGCGCCAGTGGCCGAGCCTGTTCGAGCCGGTGCACGGCTCGGCGCCCGACATCGCGGGGCAGGGCATCGCCAACCCGATCGGCCAGATCTGGAGTGCGGCGCTGATGCTCGACTTTCTCGGCCACCGCGACGCCCACGATGCCGTGCTGGCGGCCATCGAGTCGGCGCTGGCCGAAAAGGCGGCGCCGCGAACCCGCGACATCGGTGGCAACGCCGGCACGGCCGACGTCGGCCGGGCGATTGCGGAGAGGGTGGCCCGAGGCTGAACCGGGCTGCCGCAGCGGCCCGCGTTGCACCTAGAATCGCGCGCTTGATTGACACTGCTGCGACGGGGGCGATGTAATGCCTTCGGACAGTGATGCTGCGGCACGCGAGGGATGCAGCAGCGGCATCGAACACAGCTCCTACAGGGGATCCGCGACGTGAACAAGAGTGAACTGATCGAACACATCGCCACGCAGGCCGACATCTCCAAGGCCGCGGCATCGCGCTCCCTTGAAGCCCTGATCGGCGCCGTGAAAAAGACGCTCAAGAAGGGCGACAGCGTCACCATCACCGGCTTCGGCACGTTCACCGCCCCCAAGCGGGCTGCGCGCACGGGCCGCAACCCGCGCACCGGCGCCGCCATCAAGATCAAGGCCGCCAAGGTGCCGAAGTTCCGGCCCGGCAAGGGTCTGCGCGACGCGCTCTGACGCCACCCGCGCGCGCCAGCGCGCCGGTTTGCGCACACCCCGGGTGTACCCGGGTGCTTAGCTCAGTTGGTAGAGCGGCGCCCTTACAAGGCGTAGGTCGGCGGTTCGAACCCGTCAGCACCCACCACAGGCCTCCGGGCCGCAGGCCCTGCAGCGGGGCTTTGATCTGTCGCACCTAGAATCCGCGGCCGCGCGTGCGGCGGCGCCGCCGTGCCGTCCTTGCCGTTCCTGCCGAGCCAAAGGTCCTGAGCCATGTTCGATTTCGTCCGCAACAACACCCGCATCGTGCTGGGCGCGCTGTTGCTGCTGATCATCCCGTCCTTCGTCTTTTTCGGTGTCGAGGGCTACACCCAGTTCCGCGATGGCAGCAACGCCAGCGTGGCCACGGTCGATGGCCGTTCCGTCACGCGTGCCGAGTGGGAGCGCGCCCACCAGCGCGCCGTCGACCGGCTGCGCCGCGAGAACCCCGACGCCGCGGCCAACGTCGACAGCGACAAGGCCCGCCAGGAGACGCTGGACGGCCTGGTGCGCGAGCGCGTGCTCGAAGCCGCGGCGCGCGCCATGCATCTGGCGCCTTCCGACGAGCGGCTGCGCCGCCTGTTCGCCTCTGACCCGCAGTTCACCGGCTTGCGCAACCCCGACGGCAGCGTCAACCGCGAGCTGCTCGCGATGCAGGGCATGAGCTCCGAGATGTTCGCAGCCCAGCTGCGCGGCGACCTCGCCGCACAGCAGGTGCTCGTGGGCGTGGCGCGGACGGCCATCGCCACGCCGGCCATCGCCGACGCGACGCTGAACCCGCTGCTGCAGCGCCGAGAGGTCCAGGTGCAGCGGTTCGCGCCGGCCGAGTTCCGCGCCCAGGTCAACCCGAGCGATGCCGACATCGAGGCTCACTACAACGCCCGCCAGGCGCAGTTTCGTGCGCCCGAGCAGGCGCAGATCGAGTACGTGATGCTCGACCTGGCCACGCTGGCGGCGCGCCAGACCCTGGGCGAAGAAGAGCTGCGCAAGTTCTACACCGACAACCCGGCGCGGTTTGGCACGCCCGAAGAGCGCCGCGCCAGCCACGTGCTGATCAAGGCCGACAGCGGCGCCTCGGCCGCCGACAAGGCCAAGGCCAAGGCGCGCGCCGAGGCCCTGCTGGCCGAGGCCCGCAAGGAGCCGGCCCGCTTTGCCGAGATCGCCCGCAAGAACTCGCAGGACGAAGGCTCTGCCACGCAGGGCGGCGACCTCGACTTCTTCGGCCGCGGTGCCATGGTGCCGGCCTTCGAGACGGCGGCCTTCAAGCTGAAGCCAGGCGAGATCAGCGAGGTCTTCGAGACCGACTTCGGCTACCACTTCCTCACCGTCACGGCCGTGCGGGGAGGCCAGAGCAAGCCCTTCGACAGCGTCAAGCCCGAAATCGAGGTGGAGGTCCGCCAGCAACTGGCCCGTGCCGAGTGGGCCAAGCTGTCGCAGGAGTTCACCGACATCGTGTACGAGCAGTCCGATTCCTTGCAGCCGGCCATCGACAAGCTCAAGCTCACCAAGCAGTCGGCGACGGTTCTGCGCACGCCGGCCCCGGGCACGACGGGGCCGCTGGCATCGGCCAAGCTGCTCGACGCGGTGTTCTCGAACGAGTCGATCGAAGGCAAGCGCAACACCGACGCGGTGGAGACCGGGCCCAATCAGCTGGTGGCCGCGCGCATCGTCAGCCACAGCCCGGCGCGTGTGCGCCCGCTGGCCGAAGTGAAGGACGCCGTGCGCGAGAGCCTGGTCGTCGAGCGCAGCACCACGCTGGCCCGCCAGGCTGGCGAAGCGCGTGTGCAGGCGCTGCGCAAGACGCCGTCAGAAGCCTTGCTGGGCCCGACCGCGATGCTGTCGCGGGTGGCCACGCAAGGTGCGCCGGCCTCCGTGATCGATGCCGTCATGGGCGCCGATGCGCGCAAGCTGCCGGCCGTGGTGGGTGTTGACCTGAAGGGTGCCGGTTACCTGGTGCTGCGCATCACGCAGGTGCTGCCACGCGATCCCGCCGCCGGCAGCGACGACGAGCTTCGCCAGCGCTATGCACAGGCCTGGGGCTCGGCCGAGGCGGACGCGTACACGAGTTCGCTGCGCACGCGCTTCAAGGCCCAGATCGAGGCGGGTGCGCGCATGCAGACCGACAGCACCAACCCGCCCGCGCGTTGAGGGCGAGGCTCTATACTCTCGCGGTCCGACGGTGGCTGTAGCTCAGTTGGTAGAGTCCCAGATTGTGATTCTGGTCGTCGTGGGTTCGAGTCCCATCAGCCACCCCAGATAACACCCGGCGC
>JBIJAP010000027.1:0-15357 GCA_044345715.1 Rubrivivax sp. | reverse complement strand
GCATCGGCGTCTCGACCTCAAGGAAGCCGTGCTCGACCATGTAGCCGCGCATTGAGGCCACCGCCTTGCTGCGCGCCACGAAGCGCGCGCGCGCGGTGTCGTCGGTGAGCAGGTCGACGTAGCGCTGGCGGTACTTCTGTTCCTGGTCGGTCATGCCGTGGAACTTGTCGGGCAGCGGGCGCAGGCTCTTCACCAGCAGCCGCAGCACGGTGGCACGCACCGAGAGCTCGCCGGTCTTGGTGCGGAACAACGTGCCCTCGCAGCCGAGGATGTCGCCGAGGTCGCCGTGCTTGAAGGCGTTCAGCGCCTCGGGGCCGACGGCGTCTTGCGTGACGTAGATCTGGATGCGGCCGGTGCCGTCTTGCAGCGTGCCGAAGGCGGCCTTGCCCATGACGCGCTTGAGCATCAGCCGGCCGGCAATGACGACGTGGATGCCTTTGGGCTCGAGCACCTCGTTGGCCTCGCCGTCGTGGGCGTGGTGCAGGTCGGCGGCGTGGTGCTGCGGCCGGAAGTCGTTGGGGAAGGCCACGCCCTGCGCTCGCAGCGCAGCGAGCTTGGCGCGGCGTTCCGCGATCAGTTGGTTTTCGTCGTCCATGGTGCGCAGATTCTAGGAGGCGGCCCAGGCAGACGAGAATCTGCCGGGTATGCGTGACGCCGAGCGCTGGACCCCGAGCAAATACGTGACCCACCGGGGCCGCTGGCGTGGCTCGCGCGATGCAGCCGCGCTCGGCGTGGCCTCGCGCCTGAACGCCGACCGCGTGGTGGCGTGTTATGCGGCGGGGCTGCCGGCCCACGCCCGTGGCGCACTTCTCGACCTGGGCTGTGGCACCGTGCCGCTGTACGGCTTGTATGCGCCGCGGGTCGACAGCGTCACCTGCGTGGACTGGGGCGCATCGCCACACGCCACGAACCACATCGATATCGAGGCCGACCTGTCGACGGCCTTGCCGCTGGCTGACGCGGCCTACGACACCGTGCTGTTGTCCGACGTGCTCGAGCACGTGCCCGAACCGCGCCTGCTGTGGCGCGAGATCGCCCGGGTGTTGCGCCCTGGCGGCCGGCTGCTGATGAACGTGCCCTTCCTGTACGGGCTGCACGAGCTGCCACACGACTACTTCCGCTACACGCGTTTCGCACTGGAGCGCATGGCGCAAGAGGCCGGCTTCGAGGTGCTCGAACTGCGCCCCGTGGGCGGTAGCCTGCACGTGATGGCCGACCTGATGGCCAAACATCTGGTGCATGTGCCGGTGGCGGGTGCCACGCTGGCGGCAGGGTTGCAAGGTGTGGTCTCGCTGCTCGACCGCACGGCACTGGGCGCGCGCATCGCCGACAAGACCGCCGAACGATTTCCGTCGGGCTACTTTCTCGTCGCAGCGCGCTGAGCGTGGGTCCCGACGTCAGCCGGTCGCGGCGGACCCGCGCTGGCGGGCCGGGAACCTCGGTCGGGCTGGGCGCTGTGAATGACGGTGCGAGGGAGGGGCTGGCCCTGTCCGTGCCCGCGCTGCCGGCTACGCCAGCGCGGCGGCGACAATGCCCGCGCATGCAAGACGCCGGGCAACTGTTATCGGGCCAACCCGCCGCCGCGACAGCGGCCGACGGGCGGCCGCGCGTGGCACTGGTCTGTTGGGGCTACCCCTTCGACAAGTCGCCCAGCTTGCAGAACCTAGCGCGTGATCTCGCACCGGGCCACCGGCTCGACCTTTGGGTCGACCCGAGGAACGCGCGCGGCCTGCCGCCAGACCTGGCAGCGATGCTGGCGCTGCCGCCGCCGGCCGCCGCACCCGCCGCTGCCGGATCGGCCTACGAGCGGGGCGCGTTCGAGAACCTCGTACGGCGTAGCCTACCGGCGCGGCTGAGGGCTCTGGCGCGCGAGCTGTACGTGGCGCGCGAACTGCTCCTGGGGCTGCCTGCCTTCGTGCGGGCCTTGCGCGCGGCGCGCACGGCCGATGTCGTCATCGCCGCCGACAAGTCCAGCCTGCTGGCCTGCTGGCGCGCGGGCCTGGTGGCGCGGCTGTACTTCTCGCTCGAGGCCACTCCGCTGGCCGAAGAGACCAGCATCGTCGGCCGCTGGCTGAACCGGCTGGAGACGCGACATGTGCGCCGCCACCGGCCGATGGTGATCGCGCAGTCGCCGGCGCGCGCGACACTCGTCCAGCCCGACCGCGCGCGGCAGGTCGTCGTGCCCGTCACCAGCGACGGCGAGCCGCTGCCGCCGTCGGACTGGCTGCGCCAGCGCCACGGCATCGCGCCGCACCAGTTCGTGCTGCTGATCGCCGGCGGCCTGGGCTTGGACCAGCTGACGCCCGAGATCGTGCAGGCCGCCGCGCGCTGGGACGAGCGGCTCGTGCTGGTGCTGCACTCGGCCTCGGGCCGCTACCCGCCCGAGCTGCTGGAGCTGGCCCAGCAGCCGGCGCTGGCCGGCCGTGTGAAGCTGTCGGCCGACCACTTCACCATCGACGAAGCCGAGCAGCGGGTCTACGCCGGCGCCGACATCGGCATCGTCTACTACCGCGACCTCGGCTTCAACTTCCGCCACACGGCGTACTCGTCGGGCAAGCTCGCGGCCTTCCTGCGCGGCGGCGTGCCGGTGATCGTGCCGCCGTTCCCGGAGTTCGAGCAGGCGGTGCGCGATCACGGCTACGGCGCCTGCGCCACGGTCGAGTCGATAGGCGCGGTGGCGCTGCAGCTGCTCGATCACCACGACACGCTGCGCGAAGCGGCGCGCATCGCCTTCACGGGCGTCTACCAGCACCGGCCCTACCGCGGCCGCGTGGCCACCGCTATCCAACGGCTGCTGCAGGAGCCGGCCGCATGACGGCACCGGTGCTGTTGCTGATCACTGCCTTCCACCCCTACGCCTACGAAGGCGGGGAGGGCGCCTTCCTGCCCCCCGAACTGGCGGCGCTGGCCGAGCGCGTGCGCGCCGGCGAGCTGCGGGTGCGCCTCGTGCCGCAGGCGCGCAGCGACTCGGCGGCGCCGCTGCCCGAGGCCATCGTGCTCGACGACACACTGGCACTGTCATTGCGCCGACATCGCGTGGCCGACCTGTTGCTGGCCTGGCGCTGGCCCGGCTTCGGCGCCGAGTTCGCGCGTGCGCTGCGCCACGGCGGCCTCGTCGGCCTGGCACGCGTGTGGCGTTGGGCGGCGGCTGCGCGTGGCACGGCGCGCTGGCTGGCGCTGCCGGCGCAGCGATCGGCCACACTCGGCTGCACGTACTGGCGCGGCGGCGCCACGCTGGCGCTGGCGCGCTGGGCCGCCGCCGCGCCGGGCCGCGTGGCGCTGACACGCGTGCACCGCTTCGAGCTCTACGACGAGGCCTTCTCGCCGCCGTTCCAGCCCTGGACCTCGGTCTATGCCGCGCTGCATGCCACGGTGGTGATCGCCGAACACGGCCGGCGCTACCTGCTCGAGCGCGGCGTGCCACCATCGAAGCTGCACCTGTCGCGCCTGGGCACGCCGCCGATGCCGCGCGCGCGGCCGTCGGACGACGGCACCTGGCGCGTGCTGTCGGTGAGCTTCCTTCGGCCCGAGAAGCGCGTGCCGCTGCTGGCCCAGGCGCTGCAGGCGCTGGCACGTGCCCGGCCGGCGCAACGCATCGCCTGGACGCACCTCGGCGACGGCCCCGAACGCGCCGCCGTCGAGGCCGCGCTGGCCGGCTGCCCGCCGAACCTGGCCGTCGATCTGCGCGGCGCAGTCACGCCCGACGGCGTGCGTGCGCACTACGCATCGGCCGCCGTCGACCTGTTCGTGCAGGTCAGTGCCAGCGAGGGCCTGCCGGTGGCCGTGATGGAGGCGCTGGCCGCCGGCGTGCCGGTGCTGGCCACCGACGTGGGCGGCGTGGCCGAGGCGGTGGACGCCGAGGTCGGCGCGCTGCTGCCGGCGGCAGTGGATGCCGCCGCACTGGCCGAGGCGATGGCGCCGTTACTGGCCGGCGGAGCGGCAGCGCGGCGCGCGGCGGCGCTGGATCGCTGGGCCGAGCGCTTTGACGGCCGCATGACGCAGGCTCAGCACGCCCATTGGCTGGTGGCCCAGGCGCGCGCGGCGCAGGGTCCTGCCGGTCAGGTATCCTGACCGCCATCGCGGCACCCGAGCGGCGCTTCTAGCGTTGGCCGTGCATGACCACCGACACCAAGCAGGTCGATCGATCCCACTACGACTTCACGAGCTACCTCGGCAAGAACCGTTGGGCCAGCGTGTGGCACCAACTCGACGAGGTGCACCGGCTGGCGCATGGCCCGGTGCTCGAGGTCGGGCCTGGGCCGGGGCTGTTTAAGACCTTGGCCACGCACTTCGGCGTTCATGTGGAGACGGTGGACTTGGACCCCGAGCTGCAGCCCGACCATCTGGCCTCGGCGACGGCGTTGCCCTTTGCCGACCGCGCCTACGACCTCGTGTGTGCGTTTCAGATGCTGGAGCACCTGCCGTATGGGCAGTCGCTCGCTGCGTTTGGCGAGATGGCCCGGGTGGCCCGGCGCCACGTGGTCATCAGCCTGCCCGACGCACGCGGCGCTTGGCGCTACGTGCTGCACGTTCCCCGCATCGGCGTGGTTGAGCGGCTGTTCGAGCGCCCCGTGTTTGGCTTGCACGAACACCGGTTCGACGGCGAGCACCACTGGGAAGTGAACAAGCGCGGCTACGGCTTGCAGCGCATCGTGGCCGACCTTTCGCGCCACGCCGAGCTGCTGAAGACCTACCGCGTGTCCGAGATGCCATACCACCGGTTCTTCGTCTTCCGCCGCCGATGAGCGCCGCGGTGAGCGTGAGCGTAGTGATCCCGGCCCGAAACCGGGCGCACACCCTGCCGGCCTGCCTGGAGTCGGTGCTGTCGCAGAGCAGTCCGCCGGGCGAAGTGATCGTGGTCGACGACGGCTCTACCGACGACACAGCGGCGGCGGTGGCGCGGTTCGCCGAACGCGGCGTGCGTTATGAGTTGCTGGGGGGGCCGGGGCAGGGCGCGCAGGTGGCGCGCAATCGCGGTGTGGCCATGGCCCGCAACGACTGGATCGCTTTCCAGGACTCCGACGACCTGTGGTTGCCGCACAAGCTGCAGCGGCAGCAGCAGGCATTGGCTGCTGCCGGGCACCACCCGCTCGTCGTTGTCCATGGCGAGGGGCTGCGGCAGGACGGCGACGACCGCCGTCCGATGAGTCTGTCCGTCACCGAAGGCCACTGTCATGAGCAGCTGCTGCAACGACCCGGACCAATGTTCCAGGCCATGTTGGTGTCCCGCGCCGCGCTGCAGCTCGCAGGCGGGTTGGATCCGCGCTGCCCCTCGTACCAGGAGTGGGACACCGCGATCCGCCTGTCGCGACACTGTCGCTTTGTCCATCTGCACGAGCCGCTGTTCGTCTGGGTGCGGCACCCGGGCGAGACCATCAGTCACGATCAACGGCGCGCGGTGCGTGGCTTCGACTACGTGATCGCGAGCCACCGAGACGACATCGTGCAACGGCTGGGCGCCCGGGCCTGGCGGCGCCTACGCCTGGACAACGTGGCGCGTGCGATGCAGGCCGGTCTCTGGGACGAGGCCGAGGCACAGCTGCGCGCCGAGGCCGGTGGCCTGGGGCACGCCCTGGCCAGGGTGCTGGTGCGCTGCCGCCGGGCACCCCGTGGGCTGGGCCGTGGGCTGCGGCTGTTGGCCTGAGGCTCTGCCGACGGACAATGGCGGCTGCTTCGCACCCGGAACCGACATGATCGACCGCATCGTCCACGAGGGCGAGGAACTGGCCCTGATCCTGCGGCGCGACTTCCGCGCCGACGGCATCACCTTCCTCACCGACGGCCACTACTCGCAGCAGCTCGGCTACATGAACCGCCCGGCCGGCTACGTGATCCCGCCGCACGTGCACAACGCGGTGGCGCGCGAGGTGCAGTACACGAAGGAGGTGCTGATCATCCGCAGCGGCCGCCTGCGCGTAGACTTCTACGATGACGACCAGCGTTACCTCGAGAGCACGTTGCTCGAGGCCGGAGACATCATCCTGCTGGCGCTGGGTGGCCACGGCTTCACGATGCTGGAGCCGACCGAGATCGTCGAGGTCAAGCAGGGCCCCTACGTCGGCGAGCAGGACAAGACGCGCTTTGCCGGCGTGGCCGACGCCGACGTGCGGCTGCGCGGAGGGCCGGCAGCGTGATCCCGGTCAACGAGCCGCTGCTGGACGGCAACGAGAAGCGCTACCTCGCCGAGTGCATCGACACCGGCTGGATCAGCAGCGAAGGCCCCTTCGTCGAGCGCTTCGAGCGCGAGTTCGCCGCCCGCGTGGGCCGCCGCCACGCCGTGGCCGTGTGCAACGGCTCGATGGCGCTCGACGCCGCCGTGGCCGCGCTGGGCCTGCAGGCCGGCGACGAGGTGATCCTGCCGAGCTTCACGATCATCTCCTGCGCCGCGGCCGTCGTGCGCGCCGGCGCGGTGCCGGTGCTGGTGGACAGCGACCCCGTCACCTGGAACATGGTGCCGGAGCAGGTGGCCGCGAAGATCGGCCCGCGCACCAAGGCGATCATGGTCGTGCACCTGTACGGCCTGCCCTGCGACATGGCGCCGCTGCTGGAACTGGCCGAGCGCCACGGCCTGGCGATCATCGAGGACGCCGCCGAGATGCACGGCCAGACGTGGCGCGGCCGCCCGTGCGGCAGCTTCGGCACCATCGGCACCTTCAGCTTCTACCCGAACAAGCACGTCACCACCGGCGAGGGCGGCATGCTGGTCTGCGACGACGACGCGCTGGCCGATCGGCTGCGCGGCCTGCGCAACCTGTGCTTCGGGCCGCCGCGGCGCTTCGTGCATGAGGCGCTCGGCTGGAACCTGCGCATGACCAACCTGCAGGCCGCGCTGGGCTGTGCGCAGCTGGAGCGGCTCGATGAGTTCGTGCTGCGCAAGCGCGCAATGGGCGCGCGTTACACCGCCGGCCTGGCCGGCACGCCGGGCCTGCAGCTGCCGCTGGCGCGCAACGACGACGCCGACAACATCTACTGGGTCTACGGCCTGGTGCTCGACGACGATGTGCCCTTCGACGCCGCGCAGGCCATGCAGCGCCTGGCGGGCGCGGGCATCGGCTGCCGGCCGTTCTTCTGGCCGATGCACGAGCAACCGGTGTTCCGCAAGATGGGCCTCTTCGCCGGCGAGTCGTACCCGGTGGCCGAGCGGCTGGCGCGGCGCGGCTTCTACGTGCCCAGCGGCATGGCGCTGACGGAACGGCAGATCGATACCGTGATCACCTCGCTGCGCGGCCTGATGGTCGCCAGCATGCCCGGCTGAGCGGGGCCGCCACGATGTTCGACCTGTACGCCGCCTGGTACGACCTGCTGTACCGCGACAAGGACTACGCCGCCGAGGCGCGCTGGATCGCGTCGCTGCTGCCCTGTGGCGGCAGCCGGCCGCTGGACATCCTGGAGCTCGGCTGCGGCACCGGCGGCCACGCCTTCGCGCTGGCCGCGGCAGGGCACCGCGTGAGCGGGGTCGACCTGAGCCCCGGCATGGTGGCGCAGGCCCGCGCGCGCGCCGCTGCCGGGCCGGCGATGGCCGCCCAGCTCGACTTCACCCAAGGCGACCTGCGCCGCCACCGAAGCGGCCGCGTGCACGACGCGGTGATCACGTTGTTCCACGTGATGAGCTACCAGACCACGAACGACGACCTCGCCGCCGCCTGCGCCACCGCGCGTGCGCACCTGGCGCCGGGCGGCCGCTTCGTCTTCGACTGCTGGTACGGCCCGGCGGTGCTGACGGACCGGCCGCGCCACGTGCGCAAGCAGGTGGCCGACGAGCGCATCGAGGTCGAGCGCGTCACCACGCCCACGGTGCATGTCAATCACAACCGTGTCGACGTGCACTTCGACGTCACCATCCGCGCGCGTGACGACGGCCGTGTGCAGCAGCTCACCGAGCTGCACCCGATGCGCTACCTCTTCCTGCCCGAGATCGACCTGCTGCTGCAGGGCGCCGGCCTACGGCGCGTGGCCGCCCGCGCCTGGCTGCGCGACACCGAGCCCGACGACCGCAGCTGGTACGCCTGCGTCGTGGCCGAGGCGCTGTGAGCCGGTGGCCGCGGCGGCGATGAACCCCCTGCGCTCGCTGCGCTCACGGCCGCTGCTGGCCCGCGTGCTGGCCAACCTGGGCTGGCAGACGGCCGACCGCGTGCTGAAGGTGGTGCTGGGACTGGTGGTGGCGGTGGCGCTGGCGCGGCACCTGGGGCCGGCCGGCTTTGGCCAGTACAGCCTGGTGCTGGCCTTCGTGGGCACCGTCAGCGGGCTGGCCACGCTGGGGCTGCCGCAGGTGGTGGTGAGGGCGCTGGTCCGCGAGCTGGTGCGCGAGACGGCCGACCCGGCCGACGCGTCTCGCGCACGGGGCGAGATCCTCGGCACCGCGACCTCGCTGGTGCTGGCCGGTGCCGCGCTGGCCTGGCTGCTGGCGCTTGGCGCGGCGGCCTGGGCGCGGCCCGGCGAAGGCGCCACGCTGCTGGGCGTGGCCATCGTCGGCGCCACGCTGCTGCTGCAGGGCGGCACGGTGGTGCGCTGGGGCTTCGAGGCCCGCGTGGCGGTGCAGCCCGTGGTGGCCGTGGAGTCGGTGGTGGGCGTGGCCGGTGCCCTCGTGAAGCTGGGGCTCATCGCGGCCGGTGCGCCGCTGATGGTGTTCTTCTGGGTGCTGCTGGCCGAGGCCGCCGCGCTGGCCCTGGCGCTGGCCGTGCTGCAGGCCCGCCGCGGCGGTGGCTTCGGCGCGTGGTGGCCGCGCATGGCGCGCGTGCGCGAGCTGCTGCTGGCCTCGTGGCCGCTGGCGCTGTCGGGCGTGGTGCTGATGGTGCAGGCGCGCATCGACCAGCTGATGCTGGCCGAGCTGGCCGGCGACGCCGCACTCGGCCAGTACGGCGTGGCGCTGCGCCTGGCCGAAGGCCTGGTGTTCGGCGCCGCGGTGCTGAGCAGCACGCTGTTCCCGGTGCTGGTGGCGGCGCGGCGCGAGTCGTTCGAGGCCTTCCACGCGCGGCTGCTGCACGCCTACCGCGCCTGCATCGCCGCCGCACTGGCCATCAGCCTGCCCTTGGCGATGCTGGCGCCGTGGCTCGTGCACATGCTGTTCGGTGCCGTCTACGAGCCCGCCGGCGCGCTGCTGGTGCTGATGGCGGGGCGCGTGTTCCTCTCGTTCTTGGGCACCGCGCGCAGCCTGTTCCTGATGGTCGAGGACCTGCAGCGCTGGGCGACGTTCACACTCGCCGTCGGCACCGGCGTCAACGTGCTGCTGAACCTGTGGTGGATCCCCTCGCACGGCGCCACCGGCGCGGTGTGGGCCTCGCTGGTGTCGTTCGCCGTCGCCACCTTCGTCATCGACCTGCTGCACCCGCGCGCGCGTGGCAACGTCGCCGATCTGCTGCGCGCCGGCTTCACGCTGCCGCGGCTGCGCCAGGTGTGAGCATGAAGACGGCCCTGTACCGCCTGTTCGGCGCACTCGCCCTGCAACCACGGCAGACGCTGCGTGGCCTGGCGCGCCTGCCGCGCTACCTGAGTGACCGCCGCGCCTTCGCCGCCGGCACCGACGAGCCGCTGCAGACCTGGCCCTGCCTGCTGGACCGCGACGCCGAGGCCTCGGCGCTGGGCGAGTACTTCTGGCAGGACCTGCACGTCGCCCGTCGCATCATCGAGGCCGCGCCGCGGCGGCATGTTGACGTCGGCTCGCGCATCGACGGCTTCATCGCCCACCTGGCCTGCGTGCGGCCGGTGGAGGTGTTCGACATCCGGCCGCTCGCGGCCACCATCCCCAATGTGCGCTTCCGCCAGTGGGACCTCATGCAGCCCGGCCCATCGGACGAACAGGCCGACTGCGTGAGCTGCCTGCACACGCTGGAGCACATCGGCCTCGGCCGCTACGGCGAACCGGTCGACGCCCAGGGCTGGAAGACGGCGCTGGCGCGGCTGGCCTCGCTGGTGGCGCCGGGCGGCCGCCTGTGGCTGGCGGTGCCCGTGGGCCGGCGCTGCGTGGCCTTCAACGCCCACCGCGTGTTCGAGGCGCGCGAGGTGCTGGCCGATGCCGCGCGCCACGGCCTGGTGTGCGCGCAGTTCGGCGTGCTCGCGCCGGCCGGGGACTTCGAGCGCGTAGATGGTGACGCCGCGTTCGAGGCGTTGGCGCGGCGCGACTATGCGCTGGGCCTGTTCGTCTTCGACCGGTCAGATGGAGCCGCCTGAGATGATGGTGTTCTTCGAGGCGGGTCGCCTGGGCAACCAACTGATGCAGTACGCGGCGCTTCGGGGCCGCTTTCCCCAGGAGCGACTGCTCCTGTTCGGGTTCCAGTCGCTGCGGGCGGCTGTCGACTGCGAGCGCACCTGGATCGTGCCCCACCGGGGGCGGCTGGCCAAGCCGGTCGTCGCGCTGCGTTGGTTTCTGGAGCGGCTGGTGCACTGGCGCCTTGCCGGTGATGCCTGGGAAGAGGCTGACTCCACACGAGCCGATGTCACGCAAAGGCCGGGTCTGTTGCGGGGCCTGCAGCGCATGCGGGTGGCCTTCTTCCATCACCCTGCCTTTGTGGCGCGGGCCCCGGTCTCGCTGCGGCTGAAACCGGCCCTCGAGCACCAGGCCCGCCAATGGCTCGACGAGCATGTGGGCGCGGAGCGGCCTGCGCTGTTTCTGCACCTGCGCCGGGGCGATTACCTGCACTACCCTGATCCCCAGGCACCGGCGGTGCTGGACGACGGCTGGGTGCTAGCAGCAGTCGCCCACCTGAGGCAGGTCTGCGGTGCCTGGCCGCTGGTCGTGTGCAGCGACGACCTACCGCATTCCCGGCGACTGCTGCAAGGCCAGCCCGATGTCGTGTTCTGCGACCAAGGCGAGGTCGGTGATCTGGCTGTCATGGCCGCGTGTGACGGCGGCGTGCTCTCGGCCAGCAGCTTCTCGTGGTGGGCGGCGTTCCTGGCACTGCGGCGCCTGAATCTGGCTGCCGATGCCGCGCCGCGTTTCATCGCCCCGCGGTTCTGGATCGGCCACCGCCGCGGCACTTGGTACCCGGAAGGCTTTCACTTCTCCTGGATCGACTACCGATGACCATGCCCTTCAGTCCCCTGGCCGCGTGGCGGCGCTGGCAGGCGATGCGTGGCTGGAGCGCACGCGCCTTTGCCGCACCGAGCCCCGACCATGTCAAGCGCAGCGTGCTGCTGCGCCTGTCGCTGCCCGGCTGCACCTGGGTCGAGACCGGCACCTACCGCGGCGAGACGACGGCGCTGCTGGCGGGCGTGTCGCGCCGCGTCGTCAGCCTGGAGCCGGCGCCGGCGCTGCACGCCGCCGCGGTGGCGCGCTTTGCCGGCCAGCCGCACGTGCAGATCCTCAACGCCACCAGCGAGCGGGCCTTCGGCACGCTGCTGCCCACGCTCGACGGGCCGGTGTGCTTCTGGCTCGACGGCCACTTCTCCGGCGGCCCCACCTTCAAGGGCCCGAACGACACGCCGGTGCTGCACGAGCTGGACGTGATCGCCACGCAGCTGGCGCGCTGGCCGCAGGTGCGCGTGCTGGTCGACGACCTGCGCCTCTTCACCGGCGAGGTGCACGCCTACGGGCCCTACCCTCCGCTGCGCGTGCTGGTGGACTGGGCCGAGGCGCAGGGCCTAGTCTGGCACATCGAACACGATATCTTCGTCGCCGCCAAGGATTGAGGCCGGTGCCGCCATGCTGATCTCGGTGATCGTGCCCTGCCGCAACGAGGTCGCGTTCATCGAGGCCTTCGTGATGGGCGTGCTCGCACAGAGGCTGGCAGAGGGCGACACGCTGGAAATCGTCATCGCCGACGGCGCCAGCGACGACGGCACGCGCGCGCGGCTCGATGCCGCCGCGGCGCAGGACGCCCGCGTGCGTGTCGTCGACAACCCCGAGTGCATCACGCCCGTGGCGCTGAACCGCGCCATCGCCGCCAGCCGCGGCGAGGTGGTGGTGCGCATGGACGTGCACACCGCCTACGCCGCCGACTACGTGGCGATGTGCGCACAGGTGCTGGCCGAGACCGGCGCCGACTGCGTGGGCGGCGCCTGGCGGCCCGAGGGCGATGGCGCCATCGCGCACGCTTTTCGCAGCCGGTTCGGCAGCGGCGGCGCGGCGTCGCGGCGGGTGGACCACAGCGGCCCTGTCGACACCGTCTACCTTGGCGCCTGGCGGCGCGAGACGCTGGTGGCACTGGGCGGCTTCGACCCCGTGCTGGTGCGCAACCAGGACGACGAGCTCGCGCTGCGCATCACGCGTGGCGGGGGGCGCGTGTGGCAGGACGCGCGCATCGTCAGCCACTACACGCCGCGGAACGGCTATGCCGCGCTGTGGCGGCAGTTCCACCAATACGGCTACTGGAAGGTGGCGGTCATCCGCAAGCATCGGCTGCCGGCGTCGCTGCGGCACGTGCTGCCGTTCGGCTTTGTCGCGCTGCTGGGGCTGCTGGCGCTGGCGGCGTCCTGGTCGGCGCTGGCCGCCGTCGCCCTGGCTGCGCTGCTGCTGATGTACGCCGTGGCGGTGCTGGCCAACGGCCTGCTGGCCGCACCGCGCAAGGTGCTGGGCGTGGCGTGGGCGACGGCCTGCATGCAACTGGGCTATGGCCTGGGATTCGGCCGCGGGCTGCTCGACATGGCCGTGCTGCGGCGAGGCCCCGGCGCCGCGATGACGCGGCTCACGCGCTGATTGGCGGCGATGAGCGAACGCCCCGACGACGTCGACGCGATGGCCGCGCGCTACGCGCGCCGCGCGTCGCTGGCCGGCCTGTACGACCCCGAACGGACCGAGGTGAAGCAGGCGCGCCAGGAACGCCTGGAGGTTCTGGCGGCATTGCTGCGACAACACGCCCGCCAGCCGCTGGCGGAACTGCGGCTGCTCGAGGTGGGCTGTGGCCATGGCGACAACCTGCTGGACCTCATTGAGCTGGGCTTCGCTCCTGCCAAGCTGCTGGCCAACGAGCTGCTGCCCGACCGCGCCGAGGCCGCGCGTGCGCGCCTGCCGGCCGTGGTGCGTCACCTCGAAGGCGACGCGATGGCGCTGCCTCTGGCGCCGGGCAGCCTCGATCTCGTGCTGCAGTCCACCGTCTTCAGCAGCCTGCTCGATCCCGGCTTCCGGGCCCTGCTGGCGGCGCAGATGTGGGCCTGGCTGAGACCCGGCGGCGCCGTGATCTGGTACGACTTCGCCGTCGACAACCCGCGCAATGCCGACGTGCAGGGCATGCCGGTGGCCGAGATCCGGCGCCTCTTCCCGGCCGCTACCATCGATGCCCGCCGCGTGACGCTGGCACCGCCGCTGGCGCGCGGCGCGGCGCGGCTGCATCCCGCCTTGCCGGCGCTGCTGAACACACTGCCGCTGTTGCGCACCCACCGCCTGGCCTGGATCGCCAAACCCGATGCCTGACACCGACCTGCCGTCCCAGCCTTTCCTGCCGTTTGCGCTGCCCGACATCGGCGAGGCCGAGATCGCCGAGGTCGTCGACACGCTGCGCTCGGGCTGGGTGACCACCGGCCCGAAGGCGGCGCGTTTCGAGCGCGAGTTCGCGCGGTTCCTCGGCGCCGCCGACAATGGCGAGGGCCTGCACTGCATCGCCGTCAACAGCGCCACCGCCGGCCTGCACCTGGCCGCCGAGGCGCTGGGCATCGGCCCCGGCGACGAGGTCATCACCACCACCCACACCTTCACCGCCACGGCCGAGGTGGTGCGCTACCTCGGCGCCGACGTGAAGCTCGTCGACATCGATCCGGCCACGCTGAACATCGACGTCGCCGCCATCGAAGCCGCGATCACGGCGCGCACGAAGGCGATCATGCCGGTGCACTTTGCCGGCCTGGCCGCCGACATGAGCGCCATCCATGTGCTGGCCGCCCGCCACGGCCTGAAGATGATCGAAGACGCCGCGCACGCGCTGCCCACCACCTGCGGCGGCCGACTCGTCGGCACGCTGGGCAGCGACGCCACGGTCTTCAGCTTCTACGCCAACAAGACCATCACCACCGGCGAAGGCGGCATGCTCGTCACGCGCGATGCGGCGCTGGCTGCCCGCGCCAAGGTGATGCGCCTTCACGGCATGAACCGCGACGCCTTCGACCGTTTCACGGCCAAGGTGCCGAGCTGGTACTACGAGATCGTGGCGCCGGGCTACAAGTACAACCTCACCGACATCGCCGCGGCGCTGGGCCTGCAGCAGTTGAAGCGCGTCGAGACCTTTCGCGCGCGCCGCGAGGCCATCGCCGCGGCCTACGATGCCGCCTTCGCCGGGCTGCCCTTGGTCCTGCCGCCGCGCGCGCGGCCGGGCGACACCCACGCCCGGCACCTGTACGTGCTGCGCCTGGCCGACGACGCACCCATCGGCCGCGACACGCTGATCGAGCGGCTCTTTGCCGCCGGCATCGGCTGCAGCGTGCACTACATCCCGCTGCACCTGCACCCGTACTGGCGCGAGCGCTACGGCTTGCAGCCGGCGCAGTTCCCGCACAGCCAGCACGCGTATGAGCGCATGCTGAGCATCCCGCTGTTCAGCCGCATGAGCGACGGCGATGTGGATCGGGTGATCGCGGCTGTGCGCGGCGCCGTCACCCCGGCAGCGGCGCCATGACACGATGTCCAAGCGGCTGTTCGACATCGTCGTGAGCTTGGCCGCCTTGCTGCTGCTGGCCCTGCCGATGCTGGCGGTGGCGGCCTGGATCAAGCTCGATTCGCCCGGGCCGGTGTTCTTTCGCCAGCAGCGTGTGGGGCGGCACGGCGTGCCCTTTGCCATCCACAAGTTCCGCACCATGCGCCACGGTGCCGGCGGCCCGGCGCTGACGGTGGGCGACGACGCCCGCATCACGCGCGCCGGCCGCTGGCTGCGGCGCACGCGGCTGGACGAGTTGCCGCAACTGCTTGATGTGCTGGCCGGCGACATGAGCCTGGTCGGCCCGCGCCCCGAGGTGCCGCGCTACGTGGCGCTGTACCCGCCGGGCCTGCGCGAGCGCGCGCTGGCCGTGCGCCCGGGGCTCACCGACCCGGCCTCGCTGGCCTACATCGACGAGGCCGCGTTGCTGGCCGCCGCGGCCGACCCCGAGCGCGAGTACGTCGAGCGCATCCTGCCGGCCAAGCTGCAGGCTGCCGCGGCCTATGCGGAGCGCGCCACGCTGGCCAGCGACATCGCGGTGCTGGCGCGCACGGCGCGCGCGCTGCTGGGCAAGGCCTGGGCCCGGTCATGACGCCGAGCCCCGAGTCGATGGCCGCACTCGGCCCCTGGCACCGGCTCGACCTGCTGCTGGCGCGCCTGCGCCGCCACCGCGAGCCACTGACGCTGCTCGTCGACGCGCTGGTGGTGGTGCTCTGCTGGAACGCCACCTACCTGTTCCGCCTGGGTTTCGAGCGCTGGTTCGTGGCGCGCGCCGACTACGACACGCTGGTGCTGGCCG
>JBIJAP010000344.1:0-4248 GCA_044345715.1 Rubrivivax sp. | reverse complement strand
GCTCGAAGGTACGCCGGTAGCGGCCCTCCGCGCGCGACTCGCGAGCCACCAGCATCTGTTGGCCGCCCGGCACCCAGCCGGCAAACTCGGCCACGCCCACACCTGGGGACGCTGCCGCCGGCGGCAACACTTCCACGCGCCAGCCCTCGGCGGTCTTCACGAACACCCAGAGTTCCCGCCAGCCGTCCAAGGGCTGCACGGCCAGGGCCAGCGCGTTGGCTTCACGATTCAGGCTGGCCGATGCGGGCGCCACGAGCCCGAAGCTGCACCGCTGCAACAGCAGGCCGGCACGGGCATCGCGCAGTTGCACACAGGTCTGGCCATCCGTACCAGGGCTGGTGCTCAGGCTGAGAGCGCCCCAAGCATGTACCGCCGCGCTCAGGGTCGGCCGGCTCAGCCAGCGGCCGGCATTCACGCGCATCGCGGCGTCGTTGTAGGCGGCGAGATCGTCTTCAGTGAGCTCGACAGGCGCAACCCGGGCGAAATCAGCCAAGGCATCGATTGCCCTTTGGCGGCCGTTGTCGCCCCCACTGCCGCTGCGGGCCTGGGCATAGGCCAGGCTGGCGGCGATGCTGGCCCGGCGCAACAGCCAGCGGTTCTTGAGGTAGGGTGCCAGCACGGTCGGGTTCACCTGGTCCAGCACGTCGGCGCGCCAGGCGTCATGCGCCTGTCGTTCGCGGGGCGTCGCGCGTCCCGGTGCGCACTCGGGGCGCGTCAGGGCCAGGGCGGCACGCAGGCGCTGCTCGGGGCTGGCGGAGGGCATCGGCAGCAGGCGCCGGTGCGCCTCGCCGTCGTAACAGACTTGCACCCGGCCGTCTTCGGCTTCGATCTGCACGAAGCGCAGGCCGTAGCGGGCGGCCACGTCCAGTTGCGCCGCCTGCAGGGCGTCATTCAGCTTGCCGCTAGCGCCGGCCGGCAGCGAAGCGCGCTCGGCGATGCGGTCAGCCAACGCGCCCATCGTGTCCAGCACCTCGGCACCGCCCGCGCCGGCCAGCTCGGCTGGCGTGGCCGTCTGCACATAGGCCGACGCCAGGCCGATGCCCAGCCCTTCCGTGCCCCATTGCTGCCGCGCCAGGCGCAGTTGCGCCAGCAGCTCGGCGTTGGCGCCTTCGCCGCGCGGCAGCAGCATCACCTGGCCCTTGCGCAGCCAGCCGCCCCGTTCGCGGCGGTAGTCCCACACTTGCCAGTGCTCGCCACGCTCGGCACGCAGTTCCACTGCTTCGCCACGGGCCATCTGGGCCTGCACCGGCGCGGCTTCGCGCGGCGCGCCGCGCAATGCGGCTTCCTGCACCAGCAGGCCCGTCCTGGGTTGCGGGCCGGCTGGCGCTGCCGCGGCCTCAGCTCGGGTGGTGGCAATCACGAGCGCGCTGAAGACCGCCAGCAGCAGCACCAGCACGGCGGGGCCGTGGACGTTCAACCTGTCTTTCATGGCTCACTCCTTGGCGCTGGTGTGAACGCGAACGCCAGGGCCGGCATCCGCGCTGTCCGCTCCCGTCTTGGTCGTTGCACCCAGCAAGGCATTGCCGATGAAGCCGCCCGCAGCCGGCGGCGGGGCGATGATTACCTGCACCTTGTCCGAGAGCTTGTCGGCCATGGCCTTCTGCACCAACAGCGGGTGACGGGTGATCAGCTCGCCTTCCAGCGCCATTTGCTGGGCATTCGCCTTGCCGACCAGGGCCACCCGGTAGGCCTCGGCGTCGGCCAGCTTTTGGCGTGCGGCGGCTTCGGCTTCCACCTCGATGCGGCGGGCCCGCGCGGCGCCTTCAGCCTGCTTGACGCGCGAAGCGTTCTCGGCCTCGGCCTCCAGCACGCGCTGCTCGATCTGCTTCTGCTTGAACGGCAGCACATGCTTCATGGCTTCTTCCTGCGCCTTGGCGGCGATCACCTGTTCGCGGCCGCTGGCTTCGGCCGCGATCTCGCGGCGGGCCTTGTCGGCGGTGGCTTCCAGCTCGGTTTCCTTGACCTTCTTGTCGGCGATTTCCAGCGTGTAGCGCATGCGCTCGGAAGCCAGGCTGTCGGACAGGAGGCGGTCCATGCCGCGGCGGTAGTCGGCGGGCAGGTCTACCGAGCCGATCTGCACCCCGCGCAAGAAGATGCCGTCGGCCGCCAGCCTGGTGCGCAGTTCGGCCTCGATGCTGGCGGCGATCTGGGCGCGCTGGCTGGAGAAGATCTCGCGCACGGTGTGGGTGGCGATCTGCTTGTAGACCACGGCCTGCACGGCTGGTTCGATCACATCCGCCTCGATACGGTCGGGCAGCTTGCGCGCCAGTTCGGGCAGGCGGCTGCTGTCCAGGCCCCAGCGCAGCGTCAGGTCCAGGCCTAGCGACAGGCCTTCGACCGATTGCAGCGGCGAAGGCCCATCGGCGCGCATGAAGCGCTCGGGGCGGTAGCTCTGGTCGCGCAGCGGGAAGCTGCGCAGTTCGTGCAGGCCCGGAATGAATAGGAAGCTGCCATCTCGAAACTCGCTGACACCGCCGCTGAACTGGTTGACCCGCAGCGCCGCTTCGCCGCGTTCCACGCTGCGCAGCGGCGGGTGCGTAACCAGCGCATAGGCGCTTGCCGACACGCCAGCTATCAGCAGCATCGGCCGCAGAGCGCGGCGCAGGGTGGACTTTGCCTGCGGCAGGGCAGCGGCCGTGGCCTGGCCACTGCGCCCCAGTGCGCTGCGCAGGGCCAGGCCCAGGGTGGACAAACGGGTGATCAGGCGGGCCTTCAGTGTCTTCAGCATGGTCGCGGCTTTCAGGTTGCGTTTCGGTGGGTGCACCGGGCTTGGTGCATGACAGCCATGGTGTCCAGCGGCGACGGCAGGCGCGAGGGTGACGCGGGGTGCCTGTGCTCCGTTGCGCGGAAGAAAGCTTCCGGGCTGGGGCTGCCTGAAGCAGCCCAACGCGGCGCGCGCGCCCGCAGAATGGCAGCCATGACGCGCCTGGCCCTGATCGAAGACGACCCGCCCACCAGCAACCAGTTGCTGGGCTGGATCCGTGCCGCCCGATCCGAGATCACCGTCGACCAATGGTTCGACCGCGACAGCGCCGAAGCGGCGCTGCATCGCGAGCACTACGACCTGGTGGTGCTGGACATCGAGCTCGGCCGCGAGCGCCATGCCGGCGTGGCGCTGATCAACGAGATCAACAAGCGCGGCGCAGGCACGCCGGTGCTGGTGGTGTCGGCCATGCCGGCGGCTATCTACCGCAGCATCATGAAGGCGCTGGACGCCTGGGACTATCTGCAGAAGACCGCCTTCGACGAGGCCGATTTCGTCGAGACCCTGCTGGACATGCTGCGCACCGCACGACAGCGCCAGGGCACGGCCCCCGCCGCCGCGGCGAAGTCCGACGAACTGCAGCTTGATCCGCTGTGGCAGCGCAGCCCGGTCTGGCGTGGGCAGCGCATCAACCTGCCGCTGACCGCGCAGCGCATCCTGGCCACCTTGCACCAGCGTGCTGGCGAGGTGGTCAGCTATGAAGACCTGTACGACGTGGTGAAGAGCGGCCGCAACCGGGACAACGTGCGCAAGCACGTGGCCACCATCCGTGAAGCGCTGCGTGACGTCGCCCCGGCCTTCGATGGCATCGAGAACGTGCCGATGCGCGGCTTTCGCTGGACCGGCCATTGAAGCTGGGTCGGATCGACCTGCCGCTGCTGGACGTGCCGCGCCTGGGTGTCGCGGCCTTCCGCAGCCGCATCGTCTTCCACCTGGTGTTCGTGGCGCTGGCGCTGGCCACGCTGGCGTTGGCAGTGGCCTTGCTGAACGAGGAAAAGCAGCGCAATGCGCAGCGTTACGAGCAGGGCTTCCAGAAGTCGCTGGCCGAGATCACCGCGCAGCTGCGCCACCCGACGGGCCAGCTGGCCTTGCTGAACCCCGAGACGCCGCAGGTCGAGCCCGGCTGGGTGGCGCCGCTGCTGCTGCCCTTCTCGGCCATCGATTTCGACGACCAGGCCAAGGCCCAGCGCGCTGTAGAGATGGCCGGCTGCGAACGCAGCAACACCGCGGGTTCCAGCCTGTGTGTGGCCGTGGGCAGCAACCCGTATGCGGGCGGCTTCATTTACGTCGTGGCCAGCTTCGACGCGCCGCCGCTGGTGGGGCGCGAGCGTGGTGTGCTCGACCTGAGCGGCCTGCATCGCGCCGAGGTGACCCTGCGCCTGCGCGGTGGCGAACAGCGCTGGGTGGCGCCGGTCGAGTTGCTTGAGGCACGCGATGGCGAAACCGCGCAGCGCGCTCAATTGCCTGGTTTCATGATCGACCCG
>JBIJAP010000343.1:0-4260 GCA_044345715.1 Rubrivivax sp. | reverse complement strand
CAGGACCGCGGCACGCACGCCCGGCCGGACCAGCGCCAGCGGGCTCGGCGGCAAGGCCGCACCGATGACATCTGCGCCCTTGGTGCCGTCGAACAAGGCATCCAGGCCGTTGGCCCAGGCCGCTTCGAAGAGGTCGCCGGGCCTGGCGTACACGTCGCCGTAGACACGCTGGTAGGCCCATGCCGTGAAGGCGGTGTAGATCGAGCGACCCGATTCACGGCCGCTGGCCGGATCGGTGCTCAGCGTGATGCGCACGGCTTCCGGCAGGTCCAGCGGCCCGGCGATCGACATCGTGCGCCTCAGCGCCAGCGTGGCCAGTGGAGCCAGGGCCAGCCGCCGCTGCAACGCCCCGGCAGCAAAGCCGCCCTCGGAATAGCCCACGACAAACAGCTGCCCGTCCAGGGCTAGCGACTGCCGCCGCGCCAGCTCCACGGCGGCCGTGAGGGCGTCGCGTGCCGCAGCGGCCAGGCTGTCACGGTGCAGGTACGGGTGATAGGGCAGGTTCGAGCGGCCCAGCCCCAGGTAGTCGGGCAAGACCACCAGCCGCCCGCGCGCCGCGAACAACGCTGCCACGGGCACGTTCTCGCCGTAGTCGCCGGCGCTCGGAATCTCGCTGCGCTTCGTGCTGGTGCCATGCAGATAGGCCACCGTGGCCGCCGCGGCGGTGGGCGACACCGGCAGCATGGCCAGTGCACTGGCGGTTCGGGTGTCGCCCGCGGGCCCGGTGGTCAGGTACTCGAACGCCACCAGCCGCACGGACTGTTGCACCTCGGCGGTGAGCGCCTCGCGCTCGGCCGGCGGCAGCGCTGCCATGGCCGGGATGTCGTTCGCCAAGATGTCGCGCAGGAGGCCCACGCTGACCTGGCTGAGCACTGTCGTGTTCAGCAGCGTGCCCGGAGGGGCCGTGTCGTCGTCGCCACCGCCACCGCCGCCACCACCACCGCAAGCAGCCAGCAGGCAGGTCAGCAGGCCGGCTGCCAGCAGCGCCGGCATGCGAGGCCGCCGCAGGCTTGCGCGGGCCCGCATCGGGGTCTCGGGCACAGGCACCGGGGTGGGCGGGTACGGGATCGGCATGGTCGTTCTCCTGGATGGGTGCGAAGGCGGCGAGGCGCCCCAGCGGCCGGGCTCGGCGGGTTGCCACCGTTCGGATGCATCGGGGCGTCGGCAGGGCATGGTCGGCAGCGACGGTCACGCTGCAATGGCGCACCGTCGCAACAGCGTGACGGGACGGTCTCGCGACGGTGACGGCACGGTGGCGACTCGGTCTGGACTGCGTCACGCGGCACGCCGCTTCGGCGTGCCGCCGGCCAGAATGGGCGCATGCCGAGAATCGCGCTCATCGAAGATTCGCCCGAGGTCACCACGTTGGTGCGCGACGAACTGCGCCAGCTGGCCTACGAGGTGCGAACAACCGCCGACGGCGAGCTGGGCCTGGCCCTGTGCCTGGGCTGGCGGCCCGATCTGGTGCTGCTCGACGTGATGCTGCCGGCGCTCAATGGCATGGAGGTACTGCGGCGGCTGCGCGCGGCCGGATTCAACGCGCCCATCCTGCTGCTGACCGCCCGCGACAGCGAGGCCGACCGCGTGGCCGGCCTGGAACTCGGCGCCGACGACTATGTCGTCAAGCCCTTCAGCCTGCGCGAGCTCACGGCGCGCGTGGCTGCACTGCTGCGCCGCCACGGGCCCCGGGGCGAGACCCAAGGGCCGACGATCGGGCCGCTGCAGGATGCCGACGACAACGTCTTGCGCGTGCTGGACTGCGAGGTCGACCTGCAGCGCCAGCTCGTCCGCGTCGGCGGTGCCAGCTGCGCGCTGTCGCCGCGCGAGTTCGAGCTTCTGTGTTGCCTGCTGCGGGGCAGCGGGCGCGTGCTCACGCGCGAGTGGCTGCTGCAGCAGGTGTGGGGACGCGACTACGACGGCGAGGACCGTGCGGTGGACACCTGCGTGCTGCGCCTGCGCGAGCGGCTGGGCCGCGACAGCGAAGTTGTGCGCGCCATCGAGGCGGTGCGCGGCGTGGGCTACCGGCTGCATCCGTCAGGGCGCTGACCGTGGCGACGGCAAACCAACCTTCGGCTGCCACGGCCGCCCGGCCCAGCATCCGCGACGAGGTGCTGCGCGCACAGCTCAGACCCATCATGGCGATGGCTCTGACGGCGGCCACGCTGGTCGGACTGCTGATCGCGGGACTGGTGGCCTGGCAATCTGTGAACTTGCCTAACCAGCTAGACGAGTTCGAGGTGCGCGAGCTCAGGCCGGTGCTGCGCGCGGCCACGCCCGAGCAGTGGCCGGTGCTCGTGCGCTGGATCGCGGCCTACGGCCTGCACATGCACATCGACACCGCCGAATCCGGCCGCGCAAAGCTGTTCGACGGGCGCGAGGTGCCGCTGGCCGAGGCGATCTGCATCGTGCGCGACGGACAGCGGCTGGACGCCGGCACGGGCCAGCCGCTGGGCCCTGCGCCAGCGGCATGGCTGGACGCAATGGCCCAGCTGCCCGAGGGTGGCGCGCTCCGGCTGCCAATCGGCGGCCACGCGACGACCGATGAGGACTGGTCGGTGCTGCTGCTGCGGCTCGACATGGAACGCGTGGTCGCGTTCTCCATGCCGAACGTCATGTTGACGACCGCGGACGCCGCGACGACGGTGGCGGTGTTCTTTGCCATCAGCGCAACGGTCACCGCGGTCTACGTCCCGCTGTTCCTGCTCGCCTTCCGGCGCCGCTATGCCAACCGCAGCGCCGAGCGGCTGAGCACGCCGCTGGAACGGCTGGCAGCCACTGTGCGGCTGGCCGCCGCCGAGCGCGACGCCACACGGCGCGCGGCCATCGAGGGGCCTGCTGAGGTTGCGCAACTGGCCGAAGACGTCAACCGGCTGCAGGAGCATCTGGCGCAGGCCTTGGCCGAGCGCGATCGCGTCATCGGCGCGCAGCGCGACCTCGTGGCCTCGCTGTCGCACGAGTTGCGCACCCCGCTGGCCGTGCTGAACGGCCACGCCGAGCTGCTGTCGCGCGATGCGGGCAGTGCCACGCGGGCACAGGTCATGCTGCGCCAGCTCGAGGACCTGCATCGCCTGTTGAGCGACCTGCTCGACATGACGCGGCTGGAGTCGATCGAGGCCACGCTTGCACCACAACCGGTGGTGCTGGCGGCGGTGGTGCAGGAGATGGTCGAGCGCTTCAGCGCCGCCGCGTGGCGCCAGGGCGTGGTTCTGCGGGCGGCTCGCACGCCCCCGCCATCGCTGGCAGCCCAGGCCGACCCGCGCTGGCTGCGCCAGATCGTGGCCAACCTGCTGAGCAATGCCATCCGCCACACGCCGCAGGGCGGGCTCGTGACGCTCGACATCGAGCAGCGGGACGAGACTGTGGCGCTTGTGATCGAGGACACCGGCATCGGCCTGGACACGGCGCGGGCGGCGCAGGATCTGGCCGACCGCTCCGCCGGCATCGGACTGCGGCTCGTGCGTCGGCTGGCCGCAGCGATGCGCGGCTCGCTTCGGCTGGAGCACACCGAAGAAGGCGGCACCCGCGCGACGGTGCAACTGCCAGCGGCACCGCAGCGATAGGAGCCCTCACGGCGGTGGCAGCGAGGGCATCAAGCACCTCCCTGTAAGGCGGCCGCCGTTTCGGCCCGGGCTCGCGAGTGCCTCCAAGCCCCTTAAGGTGAACCGGCTTCACCGGGCACCTTGACCCCGCGGGGGTGGGCTGGGCGCGGCCCGGCCCTGGGGGCGCTCAGACTGTTCGCCCCCCGTCCACCGGGAACTCCACGCCAGTGATGAACTCGGCATCGTCGCTGGCGAGAAACAGCGCGGCCTTCGCGATGTCCAGCGGCGTCGACAGCCGGCCCAGCGGAATGGTGGCGAGGAACTTCTTGCGGTTCTCGGGCGTGTCGGGCATGCCCATGAACTGCTCAAGCAGCCCGGTCACGCCCATCACCGGGCAGATGGCGTTGACGCGGATGTTGTCGGGGCCCAGCTCGACCGCGAGCGACTTGCTCATCAGGTTCACGGCGCCCTTGGAACTGTTGTACCAAGTGAGCCCCGGCCGCGGCCGCATGCCGGCGGTGCTGCCGACGTTGAGGATGACGCCGCTCTTCTGCTGGCGCATCAGCGGCACCACCGCATGCACCATGTGGAAGATGCTCTTCACGTTGATGGCGTACACCTTGTCGAAAGTGGCCTCGTCGACATCGAGCAGCGGGCCGTTCCGGTGCGTCCAGCCGGCGTTGTTGACGACGATGTCGATGCGGCGGCCGTAGGCCCTGCA
>JBIJAP010000342.1:0-4261 GCA_044345715.1 Rubrivivax sp. | reverse complement strand
CTGCGGCTCGGCCATCGCGTCGAGCTCGCTGGTCACCGAGTGGGTCAAGGGCAAGAGCCTGGACGAAGCGCTGACGATCAAGAACACCCACATCGCCGAAGAGCTGGCGCTGCCGCCGGTCAAGATCCACTGCTCCATCCTGGCCGAAGACGCCATCAAGGCGGCGGTCGAAGACTACAAGGCCAAGCACGCCACCCTGGCGAACTGATCGCGATGGCCGTCACGCTCACCGAAGCCGCCGCGCGGCACGTCACCCGTTACCTCGGCCGCCGGGGCAAGGGCGTCGGCGTGCGCCTGGGCGTCAAGACCACGGGCTGCTCGGGCCTGGCCTACAAGCTCGAGTACGCCGACGACGTGGCGCCCGAGGACATCGTCTTCGAGGACCACGGCGTGAAGGTGCTCATCGACCCCAAGAGCCTGCCCTACATCGACGGCACCGAGCTCGACTTCGTGCGCGAGGGCCTCAACGAGGGCTTCAAGTTCCACAACCCGCGCGAGAAAGACCGCTGCGGCTGCGGAGAGTCGTTCCGCGTCTGACGCGCAGCGACTGCGGCCCGATGGAGTTCCCGATCACGATCGCCGAGGAGCGGCCCGACCAGCCCGATGTGATGGCGCTGCTGGCGGCCCTCGACCGCTACCTGGGTGGGCTGTATGAGCCCGAGGCCAACCACATCCTCACGGTCGACGAGCTGCTGGCGCCGGAGATCAGCTTCTTCGTTGCCCGCGAAGGCGGCGAGGCCGTCGGCACCGCTGCCTGCCGCCGCATGGCCGGCGAGCCGGCCACGGGCGGGCAGCCCTACGGCGAGATCAAGCGCATGTACGTCGACCCGTCGCGCCGCGGTCGCCGCCTGGGCGCGCAGCTGCTCGATGCGGCCGAGGCACGGTTGCGTCGCGACGGCTACCGCCTGGCCCTGCTCGAGACCGGCCGTGACCAGACCGAGGCGCTGAAGCGGTACCACGGCGCCGGTTACACGCCCTGTGCCCCGTTCGGCGACTACCCGGACAACGGCTTGTCGCTGTTCCTGGGCAAGGCGCTGTGAGTGCCTCTGTCCCAGCGTCCATGAAGCTCACCGACGACGACTTCACGCTGTTCGGGCTGCCGTCGCAGCAGCGCCTGGACCGGGCCACGCTCGACGCGCGCCGGCGCGAGCTGCAGGCCCAGGTGCACCCCGACCGCTTTGCCAGCGAAGGCGCCGCCGCGCAGCGCCTGGCCATGCAGTGGGCGGTGCGTGTCAACGAAGCCTGGCAGCGCCTGAAAGACCCGCTCAGCCGCGCCGCCTACCTTTGCGAGCTGCGCGGCGTGCCCATCGCGGCCGAAGACAACACCGCGATGCCGCGCGAGTTCTTGCTGCAGCAGATCGCGTGGCGCGAGGCGCTCGACGACGCTGCCGATGCCGCCGCTGTGCAGGCGCTCGACGACGCCGTGGCGATCGAGGAGCGCGCGCTGCACCAGCGCCTGCAGGCCCTGCTCGACGAGCAGGGCGATACCGCCGCGGCTGCCGGGCAGGTGAGGGCGCTGATGTTCGTCACCCGTTTCCGTGAGGCCCTGGCGCAGCGGCTCGATCGTTTGCACGCCTGAGTCCCGACTCCCCGATCCCCGACCCCATGGCCCTTCTGCAGATTTCCGAACCCGGGCAGGCGCCCGATCCGCACCAGCGGCGCATTGCCGTGGGCATCGACCTCGGCACCACGAACTCGCTGGTGGCCGCCGTGCGCCACGGCGTGCCCGAGTGCCTGCCCGACGAACAAGGCCGCATCCTGCTGCCCAGTGCCGTGCACTACCCCGAGGCCGGGTCTCGCCGCATCGGGCACGAGGCCCTGGCCGCGCAGGCCCACGACGCCGCGCACGCCGTGGCCTCGTTCAAGCGCCTGATGGGCCGCCGCCTCGCCGACGTGGCCGGCCGCGAGCAGCTGCCCTACGAGCTGGCCGACCAGCCCGGCATGGTGGCCGTGGCCACGCGCGCCGGCCTGAAGTCGCCGGTGGAGCTGTCGGCCGAGGTGCTGGCCACCTTGCGCCAGCGCGCCGAAGACAGCTTCGACAGCGATCTGCATGGCGCTGTCATCACCGTGCCGGCCTACTTCGACGACGCCCAGCGCCAGGCCACGAAAGACGCCGCGCAACTGGCCGGCCTGAACGTGCTGCGCCTCATCAGCGAGCCCACGGCCGCCGCGGTGGCCTACGGCCTGGACCACGGCAGCGAGGGCCTGTACGCCGTGTACGACCTGGGCGGCGGCACTTTCGACATCAGCCTGCTGCGCCTGACGAAAGGCGTGTTCGAGGTCGTGGCCACCGGCGGTGATGCGGCCCTGGGTGGCGACGACATCGACCATGCCCTGGCCCAGTGGGCCCTGGCACAGGCCGACATCGACGTCACGACGCTGTCGCCGCAAGACCGCCGCAGCGCACTCATCGCCTCTCGCGCCGCGAAGGAGGCCCTCAGCAGCGCCGACAGCACGCTGTGGCAAGCCTCGGTGGCCGGCCGCGCCTGTCAGGTGGCCCTGGGCCGCGCGCAGCTCGAGGCGGTGGCCACGCCGCTGATCGAGCGCACGCTGCGCGCCGTGCGCAAGGTGCTGCGCGACGCGAAGGTGGGCGCCGACGAGGTGCAGGGCGTCGTCATGGTCGGCGGCAGCACGCGCATGCCGCTGGTGCGCGAGCGCGTGCGCAGCCTGTTCGAACCCGGCTGGGCCGGCCAGGTGCTCACCGACGTGAACCCCGACGAGGTCGTGGCGATCGGCGCCGCCATCCAGGCCCACGCGCTGGCCGGCCACACGCGTGACGGCGAGCTGCTGCTGCTGGACGTGATCGCGCTCAGCCTCGGCCTCGAGACCATGGGCGGGCTGGTGGAGCGCGTGATCGAGCGCAACAGCACCATCCCGGTGGCGCAGGCACAAGACTTCACCACCTACAAGGACGGCCAGACGGCCATGGCCATCCACGTCGTGCAGGGCGAGCGCGAGCTCGTGGCCGATTGCCGCAGCCTGGCGCGCTTCGAGCTGCGCGGCATCCCGCCCATGGCCGCCGGCGCGGCGCGCATCCGCGTCACCTTCCAGGTCGATGCCGACGGCCTGCTCAGCGTGGCGGCGCGCGAGCTCGGCTCGGGTGTCGAGGCCTCTGTCGTCGTCAAGCCCAGCTACGGCCTGGCCGACGAGCAGATCGCGCAGATGCTGCAGGACGGTTTTGCCCACGCCGAGGGCGACATGAGCGCGCGCAAGTTGCGCGAGGCCCGTGTCGAGGCCGAGCGCATGGTGCTGGCCACACGCGCTGCGCTCGCCGCCGATGGCGCCTTGCTGCAGCCCGACGAACACGACGCCATCGCGGCACAGATCGCCGCCACGGCGGCCTGCGCCGAGGGCGAGGACGCCGACGCCATCGACGCCGCCGTCAAGGCTCTGGCCGATGGCACCGAGGCGTTTGCCGCCGCCCGCATGAACGAAGGTATCCGCCGCGCGCTGGCCGGCCGGCGCCTCGACCAGATCTGAAGGCCCTCATGCCCGTCATCCGCATCCTTCCGCACCCCGAGTACGCCCCGCTCGGCGACACCATCGAGGCCCCTGCCGGCACGTCCGTCTGCGAGGCCCTGCTCGAGCACGGCATCGCGATCGAGCACGCCTGCGACATGAGCTGCGCCTGCACCACCTGCCACGTCATCGTGAAGGAAGGCTTCGATTCCCTCGGCGAGATGGACGAGGCCGAAGAAGACCTGCTCGACCGCGCCTGGGGCCTGGCGCCGACCTCGCGCCTGAGCTGCCAGGCCATCCTGTCGCAGCGCGACGTGACGATCGAGATCCCCAAGTACTCGATCAACCACGCACGCGAGAACCACTGAGCCGCCGCGCCGCCGTGGTGCATGGGTTGCCCGCTGTCGGTGCGTGCCGGCACGAAAAAAGACCTCCCTGGTTCGCACCAGGGAGGTTGGACGCGGCCCACATGCGGCCTGCTGAGGAGATAGACACGACACTTGACGAAGGTGTCGTGAATATCCTTGCAAGTGTCGTGCCCCATCGCCGCAGGGAGATCGCACGATGAAGGTGCTCGGCATCGAGTCCTCGTGCGACGAAACCGGCGTGGCGCTGGTCGAGGCCCCCGACGACCCCGCGCAGCCGCCGCGCCTGCTGGCCGAGGCGTTGCACACCCAGGCCGCGATGCACGCCGATTACGGCGGCGTCGTGCCCGAACTGGCCTCGCGCGACCACATCCGCCGCGTGCTGCCCCTGCTCGAGCGTGTGCTGGCCGACGCCGGCGCGGCGCCCGCCGACATCG
>JBIJAP010000341.1:0-4274 GCA_044345715.1 Rubrivivax sp. | reverse complement strand
CGGTGCGCGGCTTGTCTCCGGCGCCTGGCCGGGCGCTCTCTGCCGGGATGCAGTGGCGCTGGTGAAGCAGGGGCGCTGAGCCAGCGATGATGTCGCGGCGCTGGCGCCTCAAGGCGCCAGCCGCTCGCGCACCCATGCCCCGCCATCAAGCCGGTAGCGCAGCCGGTCGTGCAGCCGGCTCTTGCGGCCCTGCCAGAACTCCCAGCGATCGGGCACCAGCCGGTAGCCGCCCCAGTGCGGTGGCCGTGGTGGGTGCAGGCCGTGGGTCAGGGCGGCCTTGGCCGCGGCAGCCACCAGCACCGCCCGCGAGCCGATCACCTCGCTCTGAGGCGAGGCCCAGGCACCCAGGCGCGAGTCGAGCGGGCGGCTGGCGTAGTAGGCGTCGGACTCGTCCTCGCCGGCCTTCTCCACTCGGCCCTCGATGCGCACCACGCGCTCCAGCTCCACCCAGTGGAACTGCAGCGCCGCGAACGGCTGCGCCGCCAGTTCGCGGCCCTTGCGGCTGGCGTAGTTGGTGTACCAGACGATGCCGCGCTCGTCGCAGCCCTTGATCAGCACGACGCGTGTCGACGGGCGGCCGTCGGGGCCGACGGTGGCCAGTGTCATCGCGTTGGGCTCGGGCAGCTGGGCGCTCAGCGCCTGTTCGAGCCAGGTGCCGAACTGCTGCAGCGGGTCGGCGGCAGAGGCGGTTTCGTCGAGCTCGTCGCGTTCGTAGCTCTTGCGCAGGTCGGCGATGTCCATGCAACCCAGTATAGGAAGCCGGCCACGGGTGCATCCCTTACGGAAAACGACTTAAGTGATGGCCCCACTTTCTGACGAGGCACTGCATCGCCATCCTGCGCGCCAAGGAGGACGCTGGAACCTTGTCCTGGGCAAGGGTCACTGGCGCCAACAACAGCATGAACCCCCGTCCGACCCTCATCGTGCCCGCTGCCGGCCGCGGCAGCCGCTTCCGCGGTGCCGGCGGTCCCGGCCACAAGCTTGAACAGCCCCTCGACGGCCTGACCGTGCTCGAGTGCACCCTGCGTGCGGCTCTGGCCTCGCAGCTGCCCTGTCTGGTGGTGACCACGGCCGAGCTGGCGCCGCTGGCCGCGCGGCAGGTGGCGCGCCGCGATCTCCTGGTGCTCAGCCCCGGCGAGGCCGCGCGCGGCATGGGCTACAGCATCGCCGCCGGCGTGGCCGAGCGCTCGGCCGGCGCCGGCTGGCTGGTGCTGCCCGCCGACATGCCGCGCGTGCAGCCGGCATCGTTGCAGGCCGTGGCTGCGGCCTTGTCGCAGCAGATCGTGGTGTTTGCGCAGCACCAGGGCCGGCGCGGCCATCCGGTGGGCTTTGCCGCCGAGCTGTACTCGGAGCTGGTGCATCTCGACGGCGACGACGGCGCCCGGCGGGTGGTGTCGCGCTACCCGGCGGTGGCGGTGGAGCTCGACGACCCCGGCGTGCTGGTGGACGTCGACACGCCCGGCGATCTGGCCGCATTGCGCGCTTTGGCGCACCCCTGAGAGCGCGCGCGCCCGGGCTCCTACGCCAGGCCTTCGCGCCTTGCCAACGCCATCAGGCGCTCGATCTCGCGGTCGTGCACGCCGCGTGCGCGCAGCGCCGCCGCGGTTTCGGCAAGGTACGCCATCGTGCTGCCGTAGCGCCCGTGCGCGTGGCGCAGGATGTGGCAGACCTCGTCGTCGGGCAGGCGCGGCAGGCAGGCCTCGCTGCGGCGGCTGAGCGTGAAGGCCAGCGCCACCACCGGCCCCTGCGCCGTGCGGCAGGGCAGCAGGCGGGCGTCGTAGACGCCGGTGGGCATCTCGCGCGCCCAGAGCCTGTCGAGTTCGGCCTCGGCACTGTCGGGCCGCATGCGGTACACCACGCCGCGGCAGGCGCCGCCCGGCAGCAGCGCAAACACCAGGCCCGGCTGCTGGGGTGTGCCGCGGTTCACGCGCGAGCGCATGCGCAAGGCCCGGTGCCAGCCGTGCACCAGCGCGGGGCGGTGCTCGGCGGCATCGAACTCCGGGCGCCAGATCAGCGAGGCATAGCCGAAGATCCACCGCTGCGCATGGCCGCGCCACTGCTGGCGCAGGCTGCGCAGTGCCTCGGCGGGGTCGCGCACGGTCAGGTGGGCGAGGTCGGTGGGGGTCGTCACGGTGGATCGGGTATTGCAAGAGGCGCGCCTGCGCGCCGCAGCTGGCCTCCAGTCTGCGTCATTGACGCTGTAACTAGGTTTCTTCAGAATCAGAGCCATGGTTACACCCACCGTCTCACTTTCGGCCGCGGTGCTGCGCGTCACGGCGCGCATCCGCGAACGCAGCGCGGGCTTGCGCGGCGCCTACCTCGCCCGGCTTGACCGGCTCAGCTTGCGCAAGCCCGGCAGCGACCGCATGGGCTGCGCCAACGTGGCCCATGCCTTTGCCGCGATGCCGGCCAACGACAAGCTGCGCGTGGTGGCCCACAAGGGGCCGCACCTGGCCGTGGTGACGGCCTACAACGACATGCTCTCGGCGCACCAGCCCTACGAGCGCTTCCCCGACGTCATCCGCGACGAGGCCCGCAAGCTCGGCGCCACCGTGCAGGTGGCCGGCGGCGTGCCGGCGATGTGCGATGGCGTCACGCAGGGCCAGCCCGGCATGGAATTGAGCCTCTTCAGCCGCGACACCATCGCCATGGGCACGGCGGTGGCGCTCACGCACGACGTGTTCGATGCCGTGCTGCTGCTGGGCGTGTGCGACAAGATCGTGCCGGGCCTCCTGATCGGCGCGCTGCACTTCGGCCACCTGCCCTGTGTCTTCGTGCCCGCGGGGCCGATGAGCACCGGCTTGTCGAACAACGAGAAAGCCAAGGTGCGCGAGCAGGCCGCCCAGGGCCTGGTGGGCCGCGACAAGCTGCTCGAGGCCGAGAGCGCGGCCTATCACGGCCCCGGCACCTGCACCTTCTACGGCACCGCCAACAGCAACCAGATGCTGCTCGAGGCCATGGGCCTGCACGTGCCGGGTGCGGCCTTCGTGCACCCGCACGACGGCCTGCGCGAGGCGCTCACGCGCGAGGCCGTGCGCACGGCGGTGGCGATCACCCGTGACGGCGCGCGCTACATGCCGATCGGCCGCCTGGTCGACGAGCGCGCCATCGTCAACGCCCTGGTCGCGCTGCTGGCCACCGGTGGCAGCACCAACCACCTCATCCACTGGGTGGCGGTGGCGCGGGCGGCCGGCATCCTGATCGACTGGAGCGACTTTGCCGAGCTCTCAGCCGCCACGCCGCTGCTGGCGCGTGTGTACCCCAACGGCAGCGCCGACGTGAACCAGTTCCAGGCCGCGGGCGGCCCGGGCTTCGTGCTTCGCGAGCTGCTGGGCAGTGGCGCCATGCATGCCGACGCGGCCACCGTGGCCGCGGGCGGAATGGCCGCGTACACCACGCTGCCGCAGCTGCACGAGGCGGCCCCGAACGGCCTGCGCTGGCTGCCGACGCCGCCCGACAGCGGTGACAGCTCCATCGTGCGCATCGCCTCGAAGCCGTTCTCGCCGAGCGGCGGCCTTCGGCTGCTCGAGGGCAACCTGGGCCGCAGCGTCATCAAGATCTCCGCCGTGCCCGACGACCGCCATGTCATCGAAGCCCCGGCGCGGGTGTTCGACAGCCAGGAGGCCATGCTGGCGGCGTTTGCGGCCGGTGAGCTCGAGCGTGATGTGGTCGTGGTGGTGCGCTTCCAGGGCCCGCGTGCCAACGGCATGCCCGAGCTGCACAAGCTCACGCCGCCGCTGGGTGTGCTGCAGGGCAAGGGCTTCCGCGTCGCGCTGGTCACCGACGGCCGCATGAGCGGCGCCAGCGGCAAGGTGCCAGCGGCCATCCACGTCAGCCCCGAGGTGCTGGCTGGTGGGCCGCTGGGCCTGGTGCGTGACGGCGATGTGATACGTCTCGATGCCGAGGCGGGCAGCTTGCAGGCGCTGGTGGATGCCGTCGAGTGGTCGCGCCGCAAGCCGGCCGAGCCCGGGGCGGAATGGCTCGAGACCCACGCCCACGACCTGGGCCGCGATCTCTTTGCCGGCATGCGCCGCAATGTGCTCACGGCGGAAGAGGGTGCCGTCACTTGGCTGTGAGCCTTCGCTGGGGCCGGGCATGTTGAAGCGCTGCGGTCCTCCGTTCGGGCTGAGCCTGTCGAAACCTCCGTTCACCACCGGCGCTTCGACAGGCTCAGCGCGAACGGGTTTGCGCACCGCCAGCGCTTGGACTAGCCCGGCCCTTCTGCGGGCTTGAGATCCCCGACTCGACACCTGCATCCCATGTCAACAACAGAG
>JBIJAP010000340.1:0-4295 GCA_044345715.1 Rubrivivax sp. | reverse complement strand
CTTTGGGGCGCTGTTCGCGCGACTCCCGGCTGCGGACGCGGAAGACGGCTGAGCGGGCGCGCCGTGCGGGTGCCTCAGGGCCCCGGCGCGCCGGCCTTGAACCAGCGCCCGATCAGCTCGCGCTCGGCCTCAGTGATCTGCGTTGCGTTGTTCTGCGGCATCAGCTTGAGCACCACCGACTGCTGGTAGATCGCCTGCGCGTGTTGCTTCACGAGCTCGGGCGTGTGCAGCGCGACGTTCTTCTGTGCCACCACGGCGTTGTGGCAGACGGCGCAGCGCTGGTCGAGCACGGCGCGCAGTTCTGTGTAGGTGGCCGGCGTCGTGATGGCCGTTGCCGGCGCGCGCGGCGGTGGCTTCAGGGCCACGGCCAGCCCGAGCAGCAGCACCGTGCCGATGGCCGCGTACTCCCAGGGCACGCGCACGCCGTTGACGAGCGCCTTGTGACGCGCCACGAAGCTGTGGCGGATCAACGCGCCAGCCAGCATCAGCACCACCAGCACGGCCCAGTTCCACGCGCCCTGGTAGAGCCAGCCGTAGTGGTTGGACAGCATCGCGATCAGCACCGGCAGCGTGAAGTAGGAGTTGTGCACGCTGCGCTGCTTGGCGCGCTGGCCGTGGATGGCCTCCACCGGCTGGCCGGCGCGCATCTGCGCGATCACGGTCTTCTGGCCCGGGATGATCCAGAAGAAGACGTTGGCGCTCATCGCCGTGGCCAGCATCGCGCCCACCAGCAAAAAGGCGGCGCGGCCGGCAAACAGCTGGCAGGCCAGCCACGAGGCCGCCACCACGAACAGCAGCACGGCCAGGCCGACGCCGAGATCGCTGCCGACCTGGCCCTTCTGGCGCTCGCCCAGCAGCCGGCAGATGCCGTCGTAGAGCAGCCAGAACACCACCAGGAAGGCCAGTGCTGCCGCCACTGCGTGCCAAGGCGCGCCCCAGGCGTGCACGTTGCGATCGATGAGAAAGGTCTCGGCGTTGAACAGGTACATCACCGTGAACAGGGCGAATCCCGTCAGCCAGGTGCTGTAGCTCTCCCAGAAAAACCAGTGCAGGTGCTCGGGCAGCGTCTTCGGTGCCACGAGGTACTTCTGCGGGTTGTAGAAGCCGCCGCCGTGCACGGCCCACAGCTCGCCGTCCACGCCCTTGGCCTTGAGCTCGGGCGACGTGGGCTTGACGAGGCTGAAGTCGAGGAAGACGAAGTAGAAACTGGAGCCGATCCAGGCGATGGCCACGATGACGTGGGCCCAGCGCAGCAGCAGGTTGGCCCAGTCGAGCAGGTAGGTCAGGTCCATCGGCGAGCCTTCACGAGCCGCGGTAGGTGCTGTGGCTCCACGGGCTCACGAGCAAGGGCACGTGATAGTGCCCGGCGGCGTCGGCGATGCCGAAGTCGAGCTGCACCGTGTCGATGAACGGCGGCTCGGGCAGCACCACGCCGCGCGCACGGAAGTAGGGTGCCACCTCGAACAGCAGCCGCCAGCGGCCCACGGCCATGGTGTCGCCTTCCAGCAGCCGGCCGTCGGCGCGGCCGTCGGCGTTGAGCACGACGCGCTTCACCGTGAGGGCGCTGCCGTCGCCGGCCACGCGCTGCAGCGTGACGGCCATGCCGGCCGCGGGGCAGCCGTGGGCGGTGTCGAGAACGTGGGTGCTGAGATGGCCCATGGGTGTGGAGTCTTCGGGTTGCCGCGTGCTTGCAAGGAACGGGCCCCAGTGTATTGGGCCGACAATCCGTACCCGGCACTGCACCCACCCGACCCGCCGATGACCAGCTCACCCGCCTCCTACCCCCGTGACCTCCGCGGCCATGGCCGCCGCCCGCCACACGCGCGCTGGCCGGGCGCCGCCCGCATCGCCGTGCAGTTCGTGCTGAACTACGAAGAAGGCGGCGAGAACAACCCGCTGCACGGCGACCCGACCAGCGAGACCTTCCTGTCCGAGCTCGTCACGGCGCAGGCCTACGAGAACCGGCACATGACGATGGAGAGCATGTACGAGTACGGCTCGCGTGCCGGCGTCTGGCGCATCCTGCGCGAGTTCGACGCGCGCGGCCTGCCGCTCACCGTGTTCGGCGTCGTCTCGGCGCTGCAGCGCTACCCCGAGTTGCTGGACGTGTTCGTCAAGCGCGGCGACGAGATCGCCAACCACGGCCTGCGCTGGATCCACCACCAGCACATGCCCGAGGCCACCGAGCGCAAGCACATTGCGCAGGCCACGCAGCAGCTGAAGGAGCTCTGCGGCGAGGCCTGGACGGGCGGCTGGTACACCGGCCGCGACAGCCCCAACACGCGCCGCCTGGTGGTGGAGCAGGGCGGCTACGACTACGACAGCGACTACTACGGCGACGACCTGCCGTTCTGGCTGCGGGTGCAAAAATCTGACGGTGTGCGTGTGCCGCACCTCGTGGTGCCCTACTCGCTGGACACCAACGACATGCGCTGCGTCCAGGCCCAGGGCTTCAACACCGGCGAGCACTTCTACACCTACCTGCGCGACAGCTTCGACGCGCTCTACGCCGAGGGCAACCCCGATGGCGAGGACCGGCCCAAGATGATGAGCATCGGCATGCACTGCCGCCTGCTCGGCAAGCCCGGCCGCATCGGCGCGCTGCAGCGCTTTCTCGACCACGTGCAGTCGCGGCCGGACGTGTGGGTCTGCCGCCGCATCGACATTGCCCGCCACTGGCGTGCCACGCATCCCTTCGATGCCGCGACGGCCTTCGTCTGGAGCTGAGCGCCATGACCACCCTGCACGAGCTCCGTACCGCCGATGAAGGAGGTTTCGTGGCGCTGCTCGACGGCATCTACGAGCACTCGCCCTGGATCGCTGCGGCAGCTTTTCGCGCCCGCCCGGCCGCGGGCCACGCCAGCCTGGCGGCGCTGAAGCACGCACTCGTGCAGGCGGTGCGCGAGGCTGGGCGCGAGGCGCAACTCGGCCTCATCCGCGCCCACCCCGAGCTGGCGGGCAAGGCGATGGTGGCGAAGTCGCTCACGGCCGAGAGCACCGATGAGCAAACACGCTCCGGCCTCACGCACTGCTCGGCCGACGAGTTCGCGCAGTTGCAGCAGCTCAATGCCGCCTACAACGCCCGGTTCGGCTGGCCCTTCATCCTGGCCGTGCGCGGCCCGCGCGGCGAGGGCCTGACGCGTGCCGAGATCATCGCCACCTTCGCGCGGCGCCTGGCCGGGCACCCGGACTTCGAGTTTGCGGAGTGCCTGCGCAACATCCACCGCATCGCCGAGATCCGCCTGGCCGACCGCTTTGCCGGCGAGCCCGGCGCCGTGCCGCTGCTGGGCCGCCGCGTCTGGGACTGGGCCGAGGAACTGGCCGTGCACAGCGACCCCGGCTTTGCCGAGAAGGGCCAGCTGACGGTGACCTACCTCACCGAGGCCCACCGCACGGTGGCCCAGCGCCTGCGCTGGTGGATGAAGGAGTGCGGCTTCGACGAGGTGGAGATCGACGCCGTCGGCAACGTCGTCGGTGTGTATCACGGCAGCGACGCCCAAGCGAAGCGGCTGATGACCGGCAGCCACTTCGACACGGTGCGCAACGGCGGCAAGTACGACGGCCGCCTGGGCATCCTGGTGCCGATGGCGGTGGTGCGCGAGCTGTCGGCCGTCGGCCGCCGGCTGCCCTTCGGCCTGGAGGTGGTGGCCTTCTCCGAAGAAGAGGGCCAGCGCTACAAGGCCACGTTCCTTTCGAGTGGCGCGCTGGTCGGCGGCTTCGACCCCGCCTGGCTCGAGCAGCGCGATGCCGAAGGCGTGACGATGCGCGAGGCGATGCGGGCCGCGGGCCTGCCCGGCACGCTGGAGTCCATCGCCGCGCTCGAGCGCGACGCCGCGCGCTACCTCGGCTTCGTCGAGGTGCACATCGAGCAGGGCCCGGTGCTGAATGAGCTTGATCTGCCGCTGGGCGTGGTCACCAGCATCAACGGCAGCGTGCGCTACCTCGGCGAGGTGCAGGGCATGGCCAGCCACGCCGGCACCACGCCGATGGACCGCCGGCGCGATGCCGCCGCCGCCGTGGCCGAGCTGGTGCTGTACGTCGAACAGCGCGCGGGCTCAGTGCCTGATGTGGTCGGCACGGTGGGCCAGCTCGAGGTGCCCGCCGGCAGCATCAACGTCGTGCCCGGCCGCTGCCGCTTCAGCCTCGACCTGCGCGCCACCACCAACGCCGCGCGTGACGCGCTCGCGGCTGACGTGCAGGCGGCGCTGGCGCGCATCTGCGAGCGCCGCGGCCTGGCCTTCACGCTCGAGCCCACGATGGCCGCCTCGGCCGCGCCCAGCCACCCGGCCTGGCAG
>JBIJAP010000339.1:0-4308 GCA_044345715.1 Rubrivivax sp. | reverse complement strand
GGGCGCGTGCCTTCACGCGCATGTTGATGTCTTTCGACACCAGAACCACCTCGCGCTGCGGGAAGCGCTCACGCAGGCTCTGCACGACGCCGAGGATCTGGTTGTCGGCCTTGCCCTGCGGCAGGCCGGCGGGCAGCTTCACGTCGAGCAGCGTGGTCTGGAAGAACAGCTTGCCGCCGGCCTCGCGGTGGCCGGTATTGCCGAGCGGAATGCCCTCGGAGGGGTCGGTGCCGCCCGACTGCTTGTCGAAGGTGGCCAACGCGTCGAGCTCGCGGCTGACCTGGCGCACGCTGCGCGCGACCTCGCTCATGCCCTTTTTGTGGCCGTCGAGCTCTTCCAGCGTGATCATCGGCAGGAAGACGTCGTGCTCCTCGAAGCGGAACAGGCTCATCGGGTCGTGCATCAGCACGTTGGTGTCGAGCACAAACAGCTTTGCCGGGCCGGTGCTGCGCGGCTTGCGGGCCTTGGCGCGCGGCTCCACGGCCATGCGGGGCGCGGCCGCAGCCGGCGTAGCCGCGGTGGGGGCAGCGGCCGGGGCAGCAGGGCGGGCGGCCACGGCCGTGCCGCTATCACGCAGTTCGAGCGCAGCCGGCGCCGGCGTGGCGTCGGAGGCCCGCGACTTCATCGAGCGCTTCTCGGCCCGCGGCGCAGCCTGCGCCTCGTAGTCGGCGGCTTGCAGCAGGTCACCCTTCTTGGACGGCGGCTTGGGCAGGGGCATGGAGATGAATCCGGGTTGCAGAAACGAAAAAGCCGCGTCGGCCAGGCCGCGCGGCTGCAATGAACGGGTCCGGGGTGGCGGGGCGCCACCGGCCGGCACGGGAATCGCGGATATTCAAGCGGCCTTCTTCAGCGCCTTCACCGCCAGCAGCACCTCTTCGACGTGGCCGGCGACCTTGATGCCGCGCCACTCGGCTCGCATCACGCCTTCGGCGTCGATCAGGAAGGTGCTGCGCTCGATGCCCTTGACCTTCTTGCCGTACATGATCTTGTTCTTGACGACGCCGAACATGTGGCAGAGCTTCTCTTCGGTGTCGGCGATCAGCTCGAAGGGCAGCTCGAGGTTGGCCTTGAACTTCTCGTGGCTGGCCATGTTGTCGCGCGAAACGCCGAACACCACGGCACCGGCCTTGAGGAAGTCCTTGTGCTGGTCGCGGAACTGCATGGCCTCGGTCGTGCAGCCGGGGGTGTTGTCCTTGGGATAGAAGTACAGGACGACGGCCTTGCCGATGTTCGACTGGGGCGTGAACTTCACGCCGCTGGTGGCCAATGCTTCGAATTCCGGGAGTGCTTTGTTGATGACAGGCGTCATGGAAGATGTTCTCGGAAGTTCCCTGGTTGGCGCAGGTTCAGCTGCAGGCCGACCCCAACGCCGAATTATAGGTCGGCGCGCAGGGCCTTCCGGCCCACGCACTCAGGCGGACGGCAGGATGAGGGCCGCCACCACCGAGCGGCCTTCGCTGGCCAGCACGTTGTAGGTGCGGCAGGCGGCCGCGGTGTCCATGGTCTCCAGCCCGATGCGGCGCTCGAACAGCACCCGGGTCAGCGCCGCCGACGGGAACACCAGCCGCGGGCCGCTGCCATAGATCACGACCTCGGGCTTGAGCGCCACGATGCGCTCGAGGTGGGCCGCCGTCAGCTCGGCCGCGCTGCCCAAGGGCCAGGGCTCGACGGCGCCGACCCAGGGCACGAGCACGCTGCCGCCCTGCAGCGCCGAGCCCACCCAGAGGCGCTGGCCGTCGAAGCGGGTGATGGTGTTGGTGCCGGCGAGCGTGTCGGGCTGGAACTTCATGGCGGATAATTTTAGGTTCCCTCCAGCCACCCCCGTCTGCGCGACCTGCAAAGACGGCCGCCGCCCATGAAGCCCATCGCCAAGTCCGCCAAGCTCGCCAACGTCGGCTACGACATCCGCGGCCCCGTGCTCGACAAGGCGCGGCAGATGGAGGACGAAGGCCACCGCATCATCAAGCTGAACATCGGCAACGTGGCCGCGTTCGGGGTGATGCCGCCGGACGAGATCGTGCAGGACATGATCCACAACCTGCCCTCGCAGGTGGCCGCCGGCTACACCGACAGCAAGGGCCTGTTCGCGCCGCGCAAGGCGGTGATGCACTACACGCAGGAAAAGGCTGTTGCCGGCGTGACGGTGGACGACATCTACCTGGGCAACGGGGCCAGCGAACTGATCGCGATGAGCATGAACGCGCTGCTCGACGCCGGCGACGAAGTGCTCATTCCCAGCCCCGACTACCCGCTGTACACGGCCGTGGTCAGCCTGTCGGGCGGCACGCCGGTGCACTACCGCTGCGACGAGGGCTCGGGCTGGCTGCCCGACATCGAGGACATCTTGGCCCGCATCACGCCGCAGACCAAGGCCATCGTCGTCATCAACCCCAACAACCCCACCGGCGCGCTGTACCCGCCCGAGGTGCTGCAGGCCATCGTCGAGGTGGCGCGCCGGCACCAGCTGATCGTCTTCGCCGACGAGATCTACGACAAGACGCTCTACGACGGCGCCACGCACACCAGCATCGCCAGCCTCGCCGACGACGTGCTCTTCGTCACCTTCAACGGCCTGTCGAAGAACTACCGCGCCTGCGGCTTCCGCTCGGGCTGGATGGTGGTGTCGGGCGCCAAGCGCCGCGCCCGCGACTACATCGAGGGACTGAACATGCTGGCAAGCATGCGCCTGTGCGCCAACACGCCGGGGCAGCTGGCCATCCAGACGGCGCTGGGCGGCTACCAGAGCATCAAGGACCTGGTGGCGCCGGGTGGGCGGCTGTGCCGGCAGCGCGATCTGGCCTACGAGCTGCTGACGCAGATCCCGGGCGTGAGCGTCGTCAAGCCGAAGGCGGCGCTGTACATGTTCCCGCGCCTCGATCCGAAGATGTACCCGATCGCCGACGACCAGCAGTTCGCCTACGAGCTGCTGGCCGAGCAGAAGGTGCTCATCGTGCAGGGCACGGGCTTCAACTGGCCCGATCACGACCACTTCCGGCTCGTCTTCCTGCCCAACATCGACGACCTCACCGAGGCCGTCGGCCGCATCGAACGTTTTCTCCACGGCTACCGCAAACGTCACTCCGCATGAAACCACTCCGCGTCGGCCTGCTCGGCATCGGCACCGTGGGCAGCGGCACCTTCGAGGTGCTGGCCCGCAACCAGGAAGAAATCCGCCGGCGTGCCGGCTGCGCCATCGAGATCGCCGTGGTGGCCGACCTCGACACCGCGCGTGCCGCGGCCATCGTGCAGGGCCGCGCCCGCGTGGTGGCCGATGCGGCCGCGGTGGTGGCTGACCCCGACATCGACGTCGTCGTCGAGCTCATCGGCGGTTACGGCATCGCCAAGAAGCTGGTGCTCGAAGCCATCCGCCAGGGCAAGCACGTCGTCACCGCCAACAAGGCGCTGCTGGCGGTGCACGGCACCGAGATCTTTGCCGCGGCACGCGAACGCGGCGTCACCGTGGCCTTCGAGGCCGCGGTGGCCGGTGGCATCCCCATCATCAAGGCGCTGCGCGAGGGCCTCACGGCCAACCGCATCGAGTGGGTGGCCGGCATCATCAACGGCACCACGAACTTCATCCTGTCGGAGATGCGCGCCAAGGGTCTGGACTTCGGCACCGTGCTGAAGGAGGCGCAGCGCCTGGGCTACGCCGAGGCCGACCCCACCTTCGACATCGAAGGCGTGGACGCCGCGCACAAGGCCACCATCCTGTCGGCCATCGCCTTTGGCGTGCCGGTGCAGTTCGACAAGGCGCACGTCGAGGGCATCACGGCGCTGCAGGCGGCGGACATTCGCTATGCTGAGCAGCTGGGCTACCGCATCAAGTTGCTGGGCATTGCGCGGCGCCGTGAGCGCGGCATCGAGCTGCGCGTGCACCCGACGCTGATTCCGGCGACCCGGTTGATCGCCAACGTCGAAGGCGCGATGAACGCCGTCGTGGTGAAGGCCGACGCCGTGGGCACCACGCTCTACTACGGCAAGGGCGCCGGCAGCGAGCCCACGGCCAGTGCCGTGATCGCCGACCTGGTGGATATCGCGCGGCTGCAGTCCGCCGACCCCGGCCACCGCGTGCCGCACCTGGCCTTCCAGCCGGGCAGCCTGGCCGACACGCCGATCCTGCCGATCAGCGAGGTGGTCACCTCGTACTACCTGCGCCTGGTGGTGGCCGACAAGGCCGGCGTGCTGGCGCGCATCACCGGCATCCTGGCCGAGCACGACATCAGCATCGACGCGGTGCTGCAGCGTGAGAGCGCCGAGGGCGAGAAGCAGACCGACCTGATCATCCTCACGCACGACACGGTGGAGGGC
>JBIJAP010000337.1:0-4319 GCA_044345715.1 Rubrivivax sp. | reverse complement strand
TGGCGCGCAGAGCAAGGCCTGAGCATCCACCGCCAGACCACGGGGCCGCGACAAGCGGCCCTTTTGCATTCTTCTCCTCCCGCCTATGTCAGTTCAAGCCTCGGAGCTTCGTCCATGAGCGCCACCCTCATCGATGGCAAGGCCCTGTCCGACCGCCTGCGCGGCGAGATCGCCGCGCGCGCCGCCGCACTCACCGCCGCAGGCCGCCGGCCCGGGCTGGCCGTCATCCTGGTTGGCGACGATGCGGCCAGTGCCGTGTACGTGCGCAACAAGGTCAAGGCCTGCGCCGACGGCGGCTTCCACTCGGTGCTCGAGCAGTACCCGGCCACGATGACGCAGGCCGAGCTGCTGGCGCGCGTGGCCGCGCTCAACGCCGACCCGGCGATCCACGGCATCCTGGTGCAGATGCCGCTGCCGCCGCAGCTCAATGCGCTGCAGGTGATCGAGGCCATCGCGCCGGCCAAGGACGTCGACGGCTTCTCGGTGCACAGCGCCGGCCAGCTGCTCACCGGCCTGCCGGGCCTGCGGCCGGCCACGCCCTGGGGCTGCATGAAGCTGATCGAAAGCACCGGCCTGCCCATCAGGGGCAAGCATGCGGTGGTCATCGGCCGCAGCAACACCGTGGGCAAGCCGATGGCGATGCTGCTGCTGCAGGCCCATGCCACCGTCACCGTGTGCCACAGCGGCACGCCGGACATCGCGCTGCACACCCGGCAGGCCGACATCGTGGTGGTGGCCACCGGCCGCCGGCGCACGCTCACCGCCGACATGGTCAAGCCCGGAGGCGTCATCATCGACGTCGGCATCAACCGCGACGAGCAGGGCAAGCTCTGCGGCGACGTTGACTTTGGCCCCGTGCGCGAGGCCCTCGGCTCGGCGGGCTTCATTAGCCCGGTGCCGGGCGGCGTGGGACCGATGACGATCACGATGCTGCTGGCCAACACGTTGCAGGCCGCTGAAGCCCAGGCCTGAGGAGGCTTTCGAAGATGGACATGAACGCCAACCCGCTGCTGGCCCCCGCCGCATCGCCCGACTTCGCCCGCATCCGCCCCGAGCACGTGACGCCAGCACTCGACCTGCTGCTGGCCGATGCCGAGGCGGCGCTCGAGAAGGCCGTCGGACCCGACGTGCCCCCCGACTGGGATGCGCTCGCTGCCGTGCTCGACGTGGCCGTGGAACGGCTGCACGTGGCCTGGGGCCATGTGTCGCATCTGCAGAGCGTGGTCGACACGCCGGAGCTGCGCGCCGCGCACACCGCGAACCTCGCCCGCGTCATCGAGTTCTCGACGCGCATGGGTGCCGACGAGCGCCTCTTCGCCAAGTACAAGGCCGTGAAGGCCACGCAGTACGAGCGGCTGGATCCGGCCCGACGCAAGGCGCTTGACGACGCGCTGCTGGCCTTCGTGCTGGGCGGGGCCGAGCTGCAGGGCGCTGCGCGCGAGCGCTATGCCGCCATCCAGGACCGGGCGGGCGAGCTGTCGCAACGCTTCGGCGAGCACGTGCTCGATGCCACCGACGCCTGGGTCCTCGACGTGCCTGCCGCGGAAGTCGAGCGCCAGCTCGAGGGCGTGCCTGCCGACGTGAAGCAGGCCGCGCAAGAAGCGGCCGCGGCCGCTGGCGTGGCCGGCTGCCGGCTGACGCTCAAGACACCCTGCTACCTGCCGGTGATGATGCACGCGCGCCACCGGCCGCTGCGCGAAGCGCTGTACCGGGCGTTCATGACGCGGGCCAGCGAGTTTGGCTCGCCCGAGCACGACAACAGCGCCCTGATGCGCGAGCTGCTCGAGCTGCGCCACGAAGAGGCCGCCCTGCTGGGCTATGCCACCTACGCCGAGGCCGCGCTCGTCACCAAGATGGCGCGCTCGCCGGCCGAGGTGCTGGGCTTCATCCGCGACCTCGCCCGCCGCGCCCGCCCGTTTGCCGACAAGGAGCTCGCCGAGCTGCGTGCCTTCGCCTCGGCCACACTGGGCCTGGCCGAGCTTGAGCCCTGGGACCGTGCCTATGCCAGCGAGCAGCTGAAGCAGGCGCGCTACGCCTTCAGCTCCGAGGAGGTGCGCCAGTACTTCACCGAGCCCACGGTGCTGAAGGGCCTGTTCGCGCTGATCGAGACGCTGTTCGAGGTCGAGATCCGCCCGGCGGACGCCCCGGTCTGGCACGACAGCGTCAGCTACTACACGATCAGCCGCCAGGGCCTGGTCATCGCCGGCTTCTATCTCGACCTGCACGCCCGCGCCGGCAAGCAGCAAGGCGCCTGGATGAACGACTGCCGCGGCCGCTGGAAGCGTCCCGAGGGCGCGCTGCAGCTGCCGGTAGCGCACCTGGTGTGCAACTTCGCGCCGCCGGTGGGTGGCAAGCCTGCGCTGCTGAGCCACGACGACGTTGTCACGCTGTTCCACGAGTTCGGCCACGGCCTGCACCACATGCTCACGCAGGTGGAAGAGCTATCGGTCGCCGGCATCAGCGGCGTCGAGCACGACGCGGTCGAGCTGCCGAGCCAGTTCATGGAGAACTTCTGCTGGGAGTGGGAGGTGCTGCAGCGCCTGAGCTCGCACGTGGACACCGGGCGGCCGCTGCCGCGCGAGCTGTACGACCGCATGCTGGCGGCTCGCCACTTCCAGAGTGGCCTGCATCTGCTGCGCCAGTGCGAGTTCGGCCTCACCGACATGCGCCTGCACCACGAGCCCGCGGTGGCGGCGCACGCGCAGCGCATCGCCGATGAGGTGAACGCCGAGGTGCAACCCGTGCGCGCGCCCGAGTGGGTGCGCTTCGTGCACTCGTTCACCCACCTGTTCGACGGCGGTTATGCCGCCGGCTACTACGGCTACGCCTGGGCCCAGCTGCTGTCGGCCGACGCCTATTCGGCGTTCGAGGAAGCCGGCGTTTTCAACCCCGTCACCGGCCGCCTGTTCCGCGAGCAGATCCTCGAAGTCGGTGGCAGCCGCCCGGCGATCGAGAGCTTTCGTGCCTTCCGTGGCCGCGATCCGCAGATCGACGCTATGCTGCGGCACCAGGGGCTGGTCGAGGCCTGAGCAGCTGTGCCGTGGCAAACAACACCGCACCCCACACCGCCCAACGGGGTGTGAGGTTCGGCACGGTTGGCCGAGCTGACATCCCTTTTCTTGGGCGTCGCCGCTGCGACGCGGTAGATTGCGCGGCCATGCCGCTTGGAGCGCCGATGAACCAAACCGTCCGTGGAGCCGCACTGTGGCTGGCGAGTCTGTTGCTGGCCGCGGGTGCAGCGCAGGCGCAGTACAAGGTGGAGGGCCCCGACGGCAGCGTGACCTACACCGACCGGCCGCCGACCACCGCCAATGCCAAGGTCACGCCGATCGGCCGCAATGCCATCGCTGCAGCGGCCGCTGCGGCAGCGGCAACCACCAACGCCGAATCCTTGCTGCCCCTCGAACTGCGCACGGCGATGCAGCGCCACCCGGTGACGCTGTACACCAGCGAGTCCTGCACCCCGTGCGACTCCGCACGACGGCTGCTGCAGCAACGTGGCGTGCCCTTCGTCGAGCGCCGCGTCAGCAGCGAGGAAGACGTCGGCGCACTCGAGCGACTGACCGGCGCACGCACCGTGCCGGCACTGAGCATCGGTGCCCAACCGCTGCGCGGCTTCAACGACGTCGACTGGACCAACTACCTCGACGCGGCCGGCTACCCGAAGCAGAGCCGCCTGCCGCGCGCCTGGCAGGCCCAGCCGCCGCGCCCGCTGGTCGAGCGCGCCAGCGCGGCTGCACCGGCGCCAGCGGTGGCACCCGAGCCCGCCGCACAGGCGGCGCCCGACGCACCTGCCGGCGGCATCCGCTTCTAGGCGGCTTCAGGCCGGCTTCACGCTGGCTTCAGCCGCCGCGCCAGCCACGAGCCTGCGCCCACCGCGCCCCCTGCGGCCCAGAACAGCGCCGCAGCACCCACCAGCGCGCCACTGGCGCCGAACAACAGCGGCAGGGCCGTGCTTGAGGCGTTGATGATCATCGAGCGCAACGCCAGCGCCTCGCCGTGGCGCTGGCCCGGGGTCAGGTCGTGCAGCAGCGACATCACCATCGGCTGCGTGCAACCCAGGGCCAGGCCCAGCAGCACCGCACAGACGCCCATCCACAAGGGCGAAGGCGCCAACGGGTACAGCACGAAGACCACGCCGCAGCCCAACATCGCCGCGCGCACCACAACGGCCTCGCGCAGGCGGTGGGCGAGCAAGGGGATCGCCAGCCGCACCAGCGTCACGGCCAGCGTGAACGCGCCGAGGATGAAGCCGATGGTGCTGGCGCTGAAGCCGCGTTCGTGGCCCAGCACCGGCACGGCGAAGGTGTGCACGTCCC
>JBIJAP010000335.1:0-4327 GCA_044345715.1 Rubrivivax sp. | reverse complement strand
CGAAGGCTTCCAGAAGGCCCAGCGCGAGATGTACGCCAAGCAGGCGCGCGAAGTCGACATCATCATCACCACCGCGCTCATCCCCGGCAAGCCGGCGCCCAAGCTCATCACCGCCGAGATGGTGGCCACGATGAAGCCTGGCAGCGTCATCGTCGACATGGCGGCCGAACAAGGCGGCAACTGCGAACTCACCGTGCCCGGCGAAGCCGTGGTGCGCCACGGCGTCACCATCGTCGGTTACACCGACCTGGCCAGCCGCCTGGCCAAGCAAAGCAGCACGCTGTACGCCAACAACCTGCTGCGCCTGACCGAAGATCTGTGCAAGACCAAGGACGGCCAGGTCAACGTCAACTTCGAAGACGACGCCATCCGCGGCCTCACCGTCATCAAAGACGGCGAGATCACCTGGCCCGCACCGCCGCCCAAGCTGCCCGCCGCGCCCCCCAAACCCAAAGCCGCCGCCGTGGCCACCGCGCCCAAGGGCCACGGCCATGGCTCGGTCGAGCCGATGTCCGGCAAGACCCTGGCCATCGTGTTTGCTGTCGGCGCGCTGCTGTTCTGGTTTGTCGGGGCCTACGCGCCGGCCAGCTTCCTGCAGCACTTCACCGTCTTCGTGCTGGCCTGCTTCGTTGGCTACATGGTGGTGTGGAACGTCACGCCCAGCCTGCACACGCCGCTGATGAGCGTGACGAATGCGATCAGCTCGATCATCGCCATCGGCGCGCTGGTGCAAGTGGCGCCGCCGCTCACTGCGGCGGGTGCGGCCGACCGGCCCAACACCCTGATCCTGGTGTGCGCGGTGGTGGCGCTGGTGCTCACCGCCATCAACATGTTCGGCGGCTTCGCGGTGACGCGGCGCATGCTGGCGATGTTCCGCAAGTAACCGAGAGGCCCACAAGAACATGAGCGCAAGCCTCGCCACCGTCGCCTACATCGGCGCGATCATCCTTTTCATCATGAGCCTGGGCGGCCTGTCGAACCCCGAGACAGCCCGCCGCGGCAACTTCCTGGGCATGGCCGGCATGGCGCTGGCCGTTTTCGCCACCGTGCTGGGGCCGCGGGTCACAGCCGCGGGCATCCCGTGGATCGTCGGCGCACTCGTCGTGGGCGGGGCCATCGGCCTCTATGCCGCGAAGAAGGTGCAGATGACACAGATGCCCGAGCTCGTGGCACTGATGCACAGCCTGGTGGGCCTGGCGGCCTGCCTGGTGGGCTTCGCGAGCTACGTCGACACCTCCACCGTCTTCCCGACGCCGGTGGAAAAGACCATCCACGAGATCGAGATCTACGTCGGCATCCTCATCGGCGCCGTCACCTTCTCGGGCTCGATCATGGCCTTCGGCAAGCTCTCCGGGCGCATCGGCGGCAAGCCGCTCTTGCTGCCGGGGCGGCACTGGCTCAACCTGGCGGGCCTGCTGGTGGTGCTGTACTTCGGCAGCCAGTTCCTGCAGGCCGGGAACACCAACGCCGGCATGCTGCCGCTCCTGGTGATGACCGTCATCGCGCTGGCCTTCGGCGTGCACATGGTGGCGGCCATCGGTGGCGCCGACATGCCGGTGGTGGTGAGCATGCTCAACAGCTACTCCGGCTGGGCCGCGGCGGCCACCGGCTTCATGCTCAGCAACGACCTGCTGATCGTGACCGGCGCGCTGGTGGGCAGCTCCGGCGCCATCCTCAGCTACATCATGTGCCGGGCGATGAACCGCAACTTCATCAGCGTCATCGCAGGGGGCTTCGGCGGTGGTGCGCCGGCGCCGGCAGGCGCAGGGGGCGCAGCCGAGCCGCAAGGCGAGGTCACCCCGGTCAGCGCGGCCGAGACGGCCGAGCTGCTGAAGGAGTCCAAGCACGTGATCATCGTGCCGGGCTACGGCATGGCGGTGGCGCAGGCGCAGCACACGGTGTTCGAGATCACCAAGCTCTTGCGCGAGAAGGGCGTGAACGTGCGCTTCGGCATCCACCCGGTGGCCGGGCGCATGCCGGGCCACATGAACGTGCTGCTGGCCGAGGCCAAGGTGCCATACGACATCGTGCTGGAGATGGACGAGATCAACGAGGACTTCCCACAGACGGACGTCACCATGGTCATCGGCGCCAACGACATCGTGAACCCCGCCGCGCAGGACGACCCCACCAGCCCCATCGCCGGCATGCCGGTGCTCGAGGTCTGGAAGGCCAAGACCAGCATCGTGATGAAGCGCAGCATGGCCAGCGGCTACGCGGGGGTGGACAACCCGCTGTTCTACAAAGAGAACAACCGCATGTTGTTCGGTGATGCGAAGAAGATGCTCGACGAGGTGCTGGCGGCGTTGAGGGCGTGACCAGGGCGCCGTCCACCATCCTCACCCTCGAAAGGGCCGGCGCTGCCGGCCCTTTTTCATGACGGGACAGGATCACAAAGTCCAAGCATCGTGTACATTCGTTCACCTCAGGGGTGAACAAGAAGCGCGATGCAAGTCGAGTTCCTGGACGCCAAGCTCAAGCGGTTGTGCGAAGACAAGTCGGCGCGGCAGCGCCAGTGGCAGAAGGCGGCCGCCGACAAGCTGGCCACCCGGCTGGATGACCTCGCTGCAGCGGTGAACCTGGACGTTCTGCGAACGCTGCCCGGCAAGTGGGAAGAACTCACTGGCGACCGCAAGGGCCAGCTCTCGTGCCGGCTTGACAAGAAGCTTCGTCTCGTCATCCGGCCGACGAGGCAACCACCCCTGGCCAAACCCGACGGCGGGCTCGACTGGCGCGCCGTCGACGCCGTCACCATCCTCGAGGTGGAGAACTACCATGACTGAAACCACGTTGGCCTACACGCCGCGCGAGGTCACGCCGCCCGGCGCCACCCTGCTTGATCTGTTGGAAGAGCGCGACTGGAAGCAGCGCGAGCTGGCCCATCGGCTAGGCCGCCCGGTGCAAGCGGTGAACGAGATCATCGCGGGCAAGAAAGAAATCACCGAAGACACCGCGCTCGAACTCGAGCGCGTGCTGGAGGTGCCCGCGCAGTTCTGGCTGGCGCGCGAGGCACAGTACCGCGAGTACCTGGCCCGCCAACGCAGCGCCGAGGCCTCGCATGAACACGTGCCCTGGCTCGAGCAGTTTCCGCTGAAGGCGCTGCAGGAAGCCGGCGTGCTGCCGCCCGGCCGCCTGACGGCCGCATTCAAGCAGGCGCTGGTCGACTCGCTACTGCGCTTCTTCGGCGTGGCCTCGCCAGCGGGCTGGCAGGCGCACTACGACGACATGCAGCCCCAGTTCCGCCGCGCCCACCCCAGGCGCCAGACGGATGTGTCTGCCATCACGGCCTGGCTGCGCATGGGTGAGCTGCAGGCCACCCGCGTGCACGTGGCCGAGTACAGCGCAGCCCGCTTGCAAGCCGCGCTGCCGGCCATGCGCGCGCTGACGCTGCAGCCGCCCGAACACATCGGCCCGGCGCTGGTGCGCCTGTGTGCCGACGCGGGTGTGGCCTTGGTCTTCGTGCCCCCGCTGCCGGGCACGCATGTTTCGGGTGTGGCGCGCTTCCTCAACGGCAAGCCGCTCATCCAGCTGTCGCTACTGGGCAAGCGCAACGACGTGTTCTGGTTCAGCTTCTTCCACGAGGTGGCTCACGTGCTCAAGCACCCGACGCGCGCCATCTTCCTGGACGACGCAGCCGCGGGCGACACCGTCGAGTCGCCCGAGGAGCAAGAGGCCAACCGCTTTGCCGCCGACACGCTGATTCCGCGCGCGCAACAGGCGCGGCTGCCCTACCTGCCACTGGAGGCCGCCGAGATCGAGGCCTTCGCGGCCGAAATCGGCGTGCACCCCGGCATCGTGGTCGGGCAACTGCAGCACCGCGACCTGCTGCCCTGGGCCCACGCGCTCACGCGCCTGAAGGCTCGCTACGACACCCTGGGCTGAAGCCCCAGCTCACCCTCCGAACCCCGCCTATGCCCACGCTCGACTGGCTCGACCGCGAAGCCGCCTTCCGCACCGCGCAGCAGGTGCCCACCCGCGTGCTGCGCCCGCACGATGCAGGCCACGCCTTCGGAGACGGCAGTGACAACCTGCTCGTGCACGGCGACAACCTAGAGGCGCTGAAGGCCCTGTTGCCCTTCTACCGCGGCCGTGTGAAGTGCATCTTCATCGACCCGCCCTACAACACCAAGAGCGCGTTCGAGCACTACGACGACAACCTCGAACACTCGAAGTGGCTGAGCATGATGCTGCCGCGGCTGCAGCTGCTGCGGGAGTTTCTGCGCGAGGACGGCAGCATCTGGGTAACCATCGACGACCACGAAGGGCACTACCTCAAGGTGTTGATGGATGAGGTGTTTGGGCGGTCGAGTTTCGTGGCGACTAACGT
>JBIJAP010000333.1:0-4331 GCA_044345715.1 Rubrivivax sp. | reverse complement strand
CTCCTACATTTCTGCCCATGTTGCGTTCGATCCTCCTCTCGCTGGCCACCGCGCTGTGTGCACTTGGTGCCGCGCTGGCTGCGCCGCCCGACACCTCGCCGGTGCCCGCCACGCCGCGCAGCAGCGCCTTGCCGGCGCACTGGGAGCGCGGCGTGTTCATGGAGATCTTCGTGCGCGCCTGGAAAGACAGCGACGGCGACGGCATCGGCGACCTGCGCGGCCTGACCTCGACGCTCGACGAGCTGCAGGAGCTCGGCATCCGCGGCATCTGGCTGATGCCCGTCACCGCCAACGCCGACGGCGACCACGGCTACGCCACCACCGACTACCGCGCCATCGCGCCCGAGTACGGCACGCTGGCCGACTTCGACGAGCTGCTGCGCCAGGCGCATGCCCGCGGCATCGGCGTGATCATGGACTACGTGATCAACCACGCCTCGGCGAAGCACCCGTTTTTCATCGAGGCGCTGAAGGGCCCTGACAACCCGTTCCACCGCTGGTTCGTGTGGAGCGACGAGGCCCCGGGCGACTGGGACATCTGGGGCGCCTACCCCTGGTACCACGTGGCTTCGGTGCCGTGGCTGTGGCCCGGCCCCGCGAAGACCGTGCCACGCGCCGGCCCCGAGGCGCGCGGCTTCTACTTCGGCACCTTCGGGCCGCACATGCCCGACTTCGACTTCCGCCACCCGGCCGTGCGCGCGTACCACGAGGACAGCCTGCGCTTCTGGCTCAACCGCGGGCTCGACGGCTACCGGCTCGACGCCGTGCCGCACCTGTTCGAGACCAGCGCCAAGGACTGGAACGACCAGCCCGAAAGCCGCGTCTACACGAAGGCGCTGCAGGATCTGGTCAAGACCTATCCGCAGCGCTACGTGGTCTGCGAGGCCACGGCCCAGCCGCAGGAATGGGGCGACCCGGCCGTGTGCGGCGGCGCCTTCGCCTTCGGCTACGTGCACCACATCGCCCTAGCCGCGCGGGGCAAGGCCGAGTCGGTGCAGCGCGTGGCCACGTTCTGGCACAGCGCGAGCCCGACGATGGCCACCTTCCTGTCGAACCACGACGGCTTTGCCGGCCGGCGCCTGTGGGACCAGCTCGCCGGCGACGAGCGCCGCATGCGCCTGGCCGCCGCCACTTACTTGCTGCAGCCGGGCACGCCCTTCATCTACTACGGCGAGGAGATCGGCCAGGCCGGCCTGCACGCGCCCGAGCATGGCCTGGAAGGCGACCCGCCGCTGCGCGGCCCGCGCAGCTGGACGGCCGATGCGCGCACCGGCGGCTTCACCACCGGCACGCCGTTCCGCCCGGTGGCACCGAACGTGGCCACGCACAACGCCCAGGCGCAGCGCCGCGACCCGGGCTCGCTGCGCAACTTCTACAAGGCGATGATCGGCCTTCGCAACGCGCACCCTTCGATCGCGCGCGGCTCGTTCGAACAGGGCTCGGCGCAAGGCCTGGTGGCGGTGTGGCAGCGGCGTCTGGCCGAAGCCGGCAAGCGCGAGCACACGGTGACCATCGTCAACCACGACACGGCACCAGCGCCGGCTCAGATCAGCGGCCTGCCACCGCACGCAAGGCTGGTGTCGCTGCACCCGGCCGGCGGCGCCACCGCCACACGCGCCGACGCGCAAGGCGTGGCCACGCTGCTGCTGGCGCCGTTGTCGGTGCGTGTGCTGGAGGTCAGCACCGCGGCACCGAAGAAGAAGAAGAAACCGCGCGCCACGCAGCGCCCGAGCCGCTCTGCACAGCATGCGCGGTCTGCCCAAGCCGCCCCGCGCCGACCTTAGGCGCCACAAGGCCCGCAGCCGGCATGCCGATAAGCTCGGGCCGGACGATGAGCCCTCACCCGCCCTCCCCGATGCCCGGCCCAGCCCCTGTCGCCGCCGTCCTGGCCTGGCTGGGCGACGGCATGTCGCGGCGCTTTCCCGCCCAGCTGGACGCCGAGGCTTGCCAGGCGCGGGCCCAGGCGCTGCTGGCATCCACCAGCCCGCAAGGGCCGCCGATGAAGCCGGCGCTGGAGCTGGCCTGGATGCTGCGGCAGGTCGACAGCCGGCTGGCGGCCCAATTGGCGCGGGCCTGCATCGCACAAACGCCCGGACCCGACGCCACCGCCTGTGCGCTGCTCGTCCTGGCCGAGGCGGCTTGGCTGGAGGCCGATCTGGCGAGGGCCCAGGCGGAGCTCGCAGCGGCGCAGGCCCTGCTCGGGCCGGCGGGCCCACCCCGAGCGCTCTCCGATCTGCACTGGCTGCGCTCGCAGCTTGCGGCCGAGGCCGGCCAGGCCCGGCTGCGCGACGAAGCCATCGCGGACTCGCTGGCCGCGGCGCGCGCCGCGGGCGATGTCTTGCGCGTGGCCCAGGGCCGCCTCGCCCTGGCCTGCTTGGCGGCGATCGACGGGCAAGGGCTCGACGGCGACGCGGCCGCCACCGTCAACGCCGGCCTGGCTGCCGACGACCCGTGCTTGCGCATGCTGGCCCATCTGGCGCAGCAGCACATCGCGATGCGGGCACAGGACACGGCCGGTGCCATCGCCCACGGCGAAGTCGCCATCAGTGCCGCCAAAGCCTGCGGCCAATGGCGACGTGCCATCTTCGTCAGCTGCAACATCGGACTGGAGCTGCACGATCGTCACGCGCTGGACGAGGCGCTGGCCCGCCTCGACGCCACGCTGCCGTTGGCCCGCCGCTGCGGCTGGCCCCTGCCGCTGGGGAGCATCCTGCACGCCATGGCCGAGTGCCTGAACGGCCTCGGACGCCACGCCGCGGCGGCCGACCTGGCCGGCGAAGCCTGCGCGCTGGCCGACCGCCTGCCCCTGGCCCGCACGCGGCTGACCGGGCTGATCGCGCTGGGCAACGCCTTGCGCCATCTGCCCGACCGTGCCGACGACGCCGAGTCCGTGTACCTGCGCGCCGAGCAGGCCGCCGCGGCCGCAGGTGACGAGGTGATCGGGCGTTATGCCCGCTACGGCCGGGCCTGGCTGCGACACGCCCGGGGCGACACGCAGGCCGCCTGACCCCTGGCCGAGGCGGCGCTGTCGCATGCCCTGCAACAGGGTGACCTGGCGCACGCGGCGCTGTGCCTGCGCCTGCAGGCGGCGCTGGCGGCCACGCCCGGGGCGCGAAGCGACGCCGGGCATGCCGGTGCCAGCCCGCGCCAGCTGCTGGAGCGGGCCCGCACGCTGCTGCCGCCCGAACCAGACCTGGCCGAATCTCATGCGCTGCTGGCCGAACTGGCGCGCGCCACACAAGCCGAGGGCGACGTGGGCGCGGCCGGCGCGCACTGGCGCGCCGCCTACGAGGCTCTGGCGGTGCAACGCAGCCGCGAGTTCAACGACCGCGCGGCCGCCACGGAAGTGCGCCTGCGCACCGAGCAGGCGCTGGCCCGCGCGCGTATCGAACGCGAATTGAGCCTGCGGGACCCGCTGACGCAACTGCACAACCGCCGCTTCTTCGACGCCATGATCGAGCGCTGCGTGGCCGATGCGCGGGCCGCCAGCGCCGACGGCCACCTGCTGTTCGTCATGGTCGACATCGACCGTTTCAAGGCCATCAACGACCGTCACGGCCATGCCGCCGGCGATGCCGTGCTGGTGCAGTTTGCGCAGCGGCTGCGCAGCGTGGCACGCGCGCAGGACCACCTCGTGCGCTGGGGCGGCGAAGAGTTCTTGCTGCTGCTGAACGCCGCGTCGCGCGCCGACGGCGAGGTGGTGGCGCAGCGCCTGCTGCAGGAGATCACGGGGCGGTCGTTCGAACTGCCCGGCGGCCTGCTGACGCCCGTGACCTGCTCGATCGGCTGGTGCGCCTTTGCACCCGGCCGCGCCAGCCCGGCACCGGCGACCTGGCACGACGCCCTCGCGCTGGCCGACGCTCGCCTGTACGAGGCCAAGCGCGCCGGGCGCAACCGCGCCGTGGGCTGAAGGCCGGCGGCCCCCGGCGACGACGGGGTCGCTCAGCCGGCGCGTCCGGCCGCCAGCGTGATGCGGCCCAGCCAGGTGGCCGCGTCGACGTGCAGCATCGGCCACTCGAAGCGCCAGCACCAGTTGCCGGCACCCGTGCCGGGCAGGTTCATGCGGTGCGCCCCATCCAGGCCCAGCACATCCTGCAGTGGAAACAGCGCCAGCTTCGCCACGCTCTGGCTGGTGGCGCGGATCAGCGCCCAGTGCACACGCTCGGCGTCGTTGCAGGCAAAGTATTCGGCGGCGTAGGCGCGCACCTCGGGCCGCGCGTTGTTCCACCAGCCGCGCGCGGTGTCGCTGTCGTGCGTGCTGCTGTAGGCCAGCGCGTGCGGCACGTGGTGGTGCGGCAGGAAGGGGTGCTGTGCGTTGGCCGCCGCGCTGC
>JBIJAP010000334.1:0-4331 GCA_044345715.1 Rubrivivax sp. | reverse complement strand
CAAACTCGGCGGCCTGCACAGTGACGGGCTGCGCGCCCACCAGCTCGGCGATGCGGCCGGTGGCGGGGCTGTAGGCGCGCCACTTCACGCCCTTCAGATCAGCGGCCGATGCCAGCGGCTTCTTGGTGTAGATGCCCTGCGGCGGCCACGGCACCGAGTACAGCACCATCAGGCCCTGTTCGCCGAGCTTCTTGTCAAGCAGCGGCTTCTGCGCGCGCCACAACTTCATGGCCTCGTCGTAGCTGTCGGCCAGGAACGGCAGGCCGTCGGCGCCGAACACGGCCCACTCGTTGGCGAAGTTGGCGAGCAGGATCTCGCCGATCTGCGCCTGCCCGCCCTGCACCGCGCGCTTGATCTCGGGCGCCTTGAAGAGGCTGGCGTTGGCGTGCAGCGTGATCTTGAGCTTGCCGCCAGAGGCCTTGTCGATGTCGTCAGCGAACTGCTGCAGGTTGACGCTGTGGAAGTTGGTCGCCGGGTAGGCGGCGGGCAGATCCCACTTGGTCTGGGCGTGTGCCACCAGGGTGATGGCGTACAGGGCGGCAGCGCCCAGCAGAGAAGGCAGCAGTTTCATCGGAGGTCCTTTCCAGGTGTCCCGGTGTCTCGGGGTTTGCCAGAGGTGCGTTGAAGTCTAGAAAGAACCTCGATAAAGTGTCAACGTTTCTTCGACATTATGGTGAAAACACCGATGCCCAAAAAAGCCGCCACCCCCGCGAAGCCCCGTGCGCGCCAGCCGCGCTCGGGTGGCATCGTCTCGAGCTCGCACCTGGTGTCGCCGCGCAGCATGGAGCTGTCGGAGTTCGAGTTCGGCCTCATCGTCGCGTGGAATGCGTTCTCGCGCTGGTGCATCCGCTGCATGGCCGCCGCGGGCTGCCCCGACCTCACCATCACCGACGTGCTGCTGCTGCACAACCTGTGCCACCGCGTGCGCGGCAAGAAGCTGGCCGACATCGGCTTCATGCTCAACTACGAAGACACGCACGTCGTCGCCTACTCGCTGAAGAAGCTCGTCGCCGGCGGCCTGGCGCAGGCCGAGAAAGTGGGCAAGGAGGTCTTCTACAGCCCCACGCCACAAGGCGAGGCCTTCGTGCAGCAGTACCGTGCGGTGCGCGAGCAGTGCCTGGTGCAGAGCCTGGACACCGAGCTCAACGCCGACATCGGCGAGCTGGCCCGGCTGCTGCGCACCATGAGCGGCATGTACGACCAGGCGGCACGTGCCGCCACCTCGCTGTAACTCAATTGAGGATCCCACGATGACACGCTGGCAGTTCTGGATCGACCGTGGCGGCACCTTCACCGACATCGTCGGCCGCGCGCCTGAAGGCCAGTTGCACACGCTGAAGCTGCTCAGCGAGAACCCCGAGCAGTACCGCGACGCCGCCGTCGAAGGCATCCGTCGCCTGCTCGGCCTGGCCGCGGGCGAGCCCATCACGCCTGAGCGCGTGGCCTGCGTGAAGATGGGAACCACGGTGGCCACCAACGCCTTGCTTGAGCGCAAAGGCGACCGCACGCTGCTCGTCACCACGCGGGGCTTCCGCGACGCGCTGCGCATCGCCTACCAGGCCAGGCCCAAGCTCTTCGAGCGCCACATCCAGCTGCCCGAGCTGCTGTACGAGCGCGTCATCGAGGTCGAAGAGCGCATCGGCGCCCATGGCGAGGTGCTGCAGGCGCTCGACGAAGCCCACCTGCGCGAACGCCTCTGGGCCGCCTTCGACGCCGGCATCCGCGCCGTGGCGGTGGTGTTCATGCACGGCTACCGCTACACGCAGCACGAAGCGGCTGCGGCACGCATCGCGCGCGAGCTCGGCTTCACGCAGGTGAGCGTCAGCCACGAGGTGAGCCCGCTGATGAAGCTGGTGTCGCGCGGCGACACCACCGTGGTCGACGCCTACCTGAGCCCCATCCTGCGCCGCTATGTCGACCAGGTCGCGGCCCAGATGCCGGGCGTGCGCCTGTTCTTCATGCAGAGCAGCGGCGGCCTGACGGAGGCGCACCGCTTCCAGGGCAAGGACGCCATCCTGTCGGGGCCGGCCGGCGGCATCGTCGGCATGGTTCGCACCGCGGTGGCCGGCGGCCACGGCAAGGTCATCGGCTTCGACATGGGCGGCACGAGCACCGATGTCAGCCACTTTGCCGGCCAGTTCGAGCGCGCCTTCGAAACCCAGGTGGCCGGCGTGCGCATGCGCGCGCCGATGATGAGCATCCACACCGTGGCCGCGGGCGGCGGCAGCCTGCTCACCTTCGACGGCGCGCGGCTGCGCGTGGGGCCGCAGAGCGCCGGCGCCAACCCGGGTCCGGCCAGCTACCGCCGCGGCGGCCCGCTGGCCACGACCGATGCCAACGTGCTGCTGGGCAAGATCCAGTCGGCGCACTTTCCGGCCGTGTTCGGCCCCGCCGCCAACGAGCCGCTCGACCGCGATGTGGTGGTGGCGAAGTTCCAGGCCCTGGCCGAAGCGGTGGCGCAGGCCAGCGGCCGGCCGACGACACCCGAGTCGCTGGCCGAGGGCTTTCTGCAGATCGCCGTGCAGAACATGGCCAACGCCATCAAGCGCATCAGCGTGGCGCGCGGCTACGACGTCACGCAGTACACGCTGCAGTGCTTCGGCGGCGCCGGGGGCCAACACGCCTGCCTGGTGGCCGATGCGCTCGGCATGGGCCGGGTCTTCGTGCACCCGCTGGCCGGCGTGCTGAGCGCCTACGGCATGGGCCTGGCCGACCAGATCGCCATGCGCGAGGCCAGCATCGAGAGCCCGCTCGACGTGGCCGGCCTGGCCGAGGCCGCGGCGCGGCTCGAGGCGCTGGCCACGGCAGCGGCCGACGAGTTGCGGGGCCAGGGCGTGCCGGCAGCCGACATCCAGGTCCAGCGCCACGTGCACGTGCGCTACCAGGGCACCGACACCGCGCTGGCCGTGCCGATGGCGGGCATCGGCGACATCACCCAGGCCTTCGAGGCCGGTTACCGCCAGCGCTTCGCCTTCCTGATGCCGGGGCGCGCGCTCGTGATAGAGGCCGTGAGCGTCGAGGCCGTGGGCGCCGGCGAGCGCCATGCCGATGCGCCGCGCGGCGGCGAGCCCGCAGCCCACACCCCACCGCCGCAGGCCCGCGTGCGCATGCACAGCGGGCAGTGGCACGAGGCCGGCCTCTATGTGCGCGAGCGGCTCGATGCCGGCGCGCTGATCGACGGCCCGGCCGTCATTGCCGAGAAGAACGCCACCACGGTGGTGGAGCCCGGCTGGCAGGCGCGGCTGACCGCCGCGGGCCCCATCGAGCTGCAGCGCGTGCGGCCGCGCGACAGCCAGCACGCCATCGGCACCGACGCGGACCCGGTGATGCTGGAGGTGTTCAACAACCTGTTCATGAACATCGCCGAGCAGATGGGCCTGCGGCTGCAGAACACGGCCTACTCGGTGAACATCAAGGAGCGGCTGGACTTCTCCTGCGCCCTATTCGACGCCGACGGCCAGCTCATCGCCAACGCTCCGCACATGCCGGTGCACCTGGGTTCGATGAGCGAGAGCATCAAGACCGTGATCGAGCGCAACCCGGCCATGCAGCCGGGCGATGTGTACGTGCTGAACGATCCGTACCACGGTGGCACGCACTTGCCGGATGTGACGGTGGTGACGCCGGTGTACCTGCACGAACCCGTTCGGGCTGAGCCCGTCGAAGCCCCACGCAGCACTTCGACAGGCTCAGTGCGAACGGAAGACAAAACCGTTCGGGCTGAGCCTGTCGAAGCCCCAGCCAAACCCAGCTTCTACGTCGCCAGCCGCGGCCACCATGCCGACATCGGCGGCAGCACACCCGGCTCGATGCCACCCTTCAGCAAGAGCATCGACGAAGAAGGCGTGCTGTTCGACAACTTCCTGCTCGTGCGCGACGGCCGCCTGCGCGAGGCCGAGCTGAACGCGCAGCTGGGCTCGGGCCGCTGGCCCGCACGCAACCCGGCGCAGACCATCGCCGACTTGCGCGCACAGATCGCTGCCAACGAAAAGGGCGTGCAGGAGTTGCAGGCGATGGTCGCGCAGTTCGGCCGCGCCACCGTGGCGGCCTACATGCGCCACGTGCAGGACAACGCCGAGGAGAGCGTTCGCCGCGTCATCACGGCACTGAAGGACGGCCAGTTCACTCTGCCGCTGGACAACGGCGCGCGCATCGCCGTGAAGGTGACGGTGGACGCCCCGAACCGCGCCGCCACCATCGACTTCACCGGCACCTGCGCGCAACTGCCCAACAACTTCAACGCCCCGAAGGCGGTGACGATGGCGGCGGTGCTCTACGTGTTCCGCACGCTGGTGGACGACGACATCCCGCTCAACGCCGGCTGCCTGAAG
>JBIJAP010000331.1:0-4368 GCA_044345715.1 Rubrivivax sp. | reverse complement strand
CGCCAGGAAGCCCTGCAGGCGCATGTTCCCGTCGCTGTACTGCAAGGTGGACTCAATGATGCTTGTCGTAGTTTCCATAGGTTCTGGCGGGGAGGGCGCAGGCATGTGAGATGCGATGCCTAACGTTGGAGCTAAGCTGCCCGCGGAGGCAGGCGCTGTAAGCCTGGTTCGCGATGATGCAACAAGTGCCGCGGACCAGGCTTACAGCGCCTGCCGTAGCGGGTCAGCTTGAGCGAAAGGTTAGGCCTCACCCGTGGAACCGCGTGTCTTAAGGGCCGGACAAAGGTGTTGCCGGAGCTCTACGGCGCCGACCTGTTGAGGGACAGCGAGGGCATGTGTGCAGGTAGTTGCGCCTACGTGCCCGAAGGCAGGAGCTGCGCAACCGAAGCGAGCTGAAGCAGGCTTAGGCAAGGCTGAAGCATGCACGACTTCCGCTTTCCGAGAAGTGAGGCCTAACGTAAAGTGGACCAACCGTCCCGGCAGTGAGAGGTTGGTGTTTGCAGGCGGCGGAGTTGGCCCATAACCAGACGGGCATCCTTCGGGTGGGCCCGGTTTCCCTCGTAAGGGTGCACTCCCCGGCTCCCCGCAGGGGGTGATTCTGCCGGTGCAATGGGCTGCCTAAATTTCTTGGCATGCCAGTCCATCCTCTTCCTCCTGCCGCTGGTGGTGCTGCCGCTGCCGCACACGATAGCTGCATTCCTTCGCCGAGGCCATCGGCCGAGGGCGAGCCTCGCCTGCTCGATCGCGTGCGTAGGGAGATTCGGGTTCGCCACTACTCGCTCCGCACCGAGAGCAGCTATATCGACTGGATCAAGCGCTTCATCATCTTCAATGACAAGCGACACCCGAGCGAGTTGGGTGCGTCCGAGGTGACGGCCTTCCTGACTTATCTGGCCGTGGAGCGATCCGTCGCGCCGTCGACCCAGGCTCAGGCCAAGTCAGCGATCCTGTTCCTGTACCGTGTGGTGTTGAACCAGGCCCTGCCCTGGCTAGACGAGGTTGTGGCGGCATCTAATCCGCGCCGTCTGCCCGTCGTTCTGACCGTGCCAGAGGTCAGGTCGGTTCTGGAAGACATGAAGGGCAGCGTTGGTCTGGTGTCCGCGCTGCTCTACGGCACAGGGATGCGTCTGATCGAGGGCCTTCGGGTCCGGGTGAAGGACGTGGAGTTCCAGCGGCGCGAAATTCTGGTTCGCCACGGCAAGGGCGGCAAGGACCGGGTAACGGTCTTGCCTGAGAACCTGATCGCGCCGCTGCAGGAGCAGATCGCCAAGGCGCGCGCCTTGCATCAACGCGATCTCTCGGAGGGCTTTGGGGCGGTCTGGCTGCCTGGCGCCCTGGATGCCAAGTACCCGGGCGCCCCAAAGCATTGGGGCTGGCAGTGGGTCTTCCCCAGCGCCACACGCTCAGCCGACCCGCGCACCGGCAAGGTTCATCGGCATCATCTGAATGAGGCTTCTGTTCAGAAGGCGATGAGTCTGGCCGCCAAGCGGGCCGGCATCGTCAAGCCATGTTCCCCTCACATCTTGCGCCACTCGTTTGCCACCCATCTCCTGCAGTCGGGCTACGACATCCGCACGGTGCAGGAACTGCTCGGCCATAGCGATGTATCCACGACGATGATCTACACCCACGTCCTCAATCGTGGAGGCCGAGGAGTGAGGAGCCCTTTAGACCAGATCTAGGCCTTGGTGCCGTGAAGGGGAATCTAGGTAGCCGCACTGCGGCCGCTGGCGAAGGACTGGGAGTGGCCGCGAGTTCCCGGTCGCAGACTGCGCCTACAGCTGACCTCAGGAGGCTTCGCTTGCGCCTCGAGAGTCAGCTCCCTGGCGCGATCTCGTACTCACGTTGCCGGCCACTTCCAGCCGTGCGTGAACGACCGGAGTACAGACACTGGATCAATTTCGCGAAGGGTGTAGCTGGCGTTGCGCCGGCGCGAAGAGGCCGGTACATGTCTGATTTGGATGCGCTGCCATCAGTCCCAACGAACCGGACGCCGCTCGGGTTCGAGTACATAGTCATGGCCTCTGTTCCAGAGCATTTGCGCGACCAGTGTTGGGCGTGGCTGTCGGAACGGAACGCCAGACTGATCGTCGACGGCGTGGGTGCGTCAGCGCTCTTGCAAGATTGGCACCAATGGCTGGACAGTCTGTCGGAGGCATCTAGGTAGTTGTTGCCCAGAGGACTTGTCACGCTTGGGTGACCTCACGCTGCCGGACATCAGCGGACGGATTCATCCGGCTGCTTCATGGGGTCCCAGTGATCCGGCGGGCGGGAGAGCAATGCGTGGCTGAAGTGACCGAGGTTACAGGGGCAGCCGTGTTGGACCTTGCCCGTCGTCGCTTCAGCCGCAATGCGCGCGCTCCTCGAATCGGTCAGCCGGCACCGGCCACTGCAGCGTGACTTCTTGCACCAACGATGCCAGCCGCCGACGCGCGCGCAGCAGCCCGAGTCCTTTGCCGATGAGGCCGCCGGCCAGCCCGATCCCAAGCACCAGTGCTGCTCCGGCGGCTGTAGACAGGTGGCCGGCCAGGTATAGGCCTCCAGCTCCAAGCGGCGCCACGAGCAGCAAACCAACGAGCAGGCCGGCGGCTGCGGAACCGCAGCCGCATGCATTCAGTTCGCGCAGCAGCGCTCGCTCCCATTGCGCGCGCTGCGGATGTTCGGCGAGCGTGCCCCCCAGGCGCAGCGGGCCGCTTCCTAGTGAGCGACGACGCATCGGGTGCAGCAGGCCTCGCAGTTGGCTCGGATGGTCCAGCGTCTGAAGATCGATCTTCATGAAGTCTTCCGTCGTCACCACATCACAGGTAGCTCGCATGCCGCGAAGCACGAATTAGAAGCGCTTGACCGTCGTCAATCACCGGATTGGCGCGGTCGGGCTGCTGGCCTGATGGCGGTGAACAAGCGTCCTGGGTGCTCATCATGTTGCGGTTGTCGTCGTCCACGCAGGTGTGCCACAGCAGGCAAGCATGGCCAATCTCGTGGCCCAGCGTCCGCGGGCTGCGGTGCGGCACGGTCTGGCCGCCTTCCACTGTGGCGTAGTCGGTCAGAATGATGTTGCAGCCGATCGCATCGGGCAGGCTGCGGATGATGAAGCACGAGACCGGTGCGCCGTAGCCAGCGAGGCGGCGCCAAGCGCCAAAGAAGCACAGCGTGCTCGACTTGAGCTGTAACCGCGACATGATCGTGCCGAACACTGGCCCAGCGTCTTGGCAAGGGATGTCCAAGAGGTCGGCCGAACTGGACGCACCATCGATCACGAACCAGCTGTCGTCGACCTGCTCGGTTCCCGAGAAGCCAGAGCTGAACTTGAAGGGCTTGAGTGGAACAACGCGCACGTTGCAGTCGCGCTTGTAGATGTCGCATGCAGTCTGCAGCAGCGAACGAACGACCGCGTTGCTGGCTACCGGGTTACCCTTTTCGTCGCGCAGCACCACAGTGCACACACGCAGCTTCTTCTCGGGCCGGATGCCGATCAGACCGAGCCCGGCATCCATCAGCCGCGGCACCAGGGTCGCCAGCAGCGTCATGCCGTTGATGACCCAGCGCAGGATCGGCCCGATGCCCGGGATCGCCAGCACCAACTCGACAACGAAGGCCAGCGCCGATAGCAGCCAACCGAACACCGACTCGAACACCGTCACGATAAAGCCCACAACGGTGGTCACCAAGTCCCAGAGTAGGCATACCGCGGTCGTGATCCAGGTCCAGGCCACGCAGACGACGTTTGACACCCAGGTCCAAGCCACGCAAACGATGTTGGAGACCCAGACAAAAGCGTTGCAGGCCCAGGAACAGGGCCACCAAGTGCAACACTTGCTGTAACCATCGTCGCGGGTCGCGGTGCAGTCGTTGTAGCCTTGGTCCGCGGTGGCGCTGCATTGCTGGTGGCGTTCAACGCCCCACTCAAGACATCCCGGCATTTCAACCCTCGCGCAAGAACCTACGATGGGCGCGATGTTTGGCCATGGTGCCGTGCCGTTGCATCCCCAGGCCTGCGGAAGGCGCCCCCCCCCGCGCGGGTGCAGGCCGGCAAGCTGCCCCAGGGTCGTACGCCGCGGGGCCCTGCCGGGTGGCTTGATAAGGGTTCGACCGGCAGCATCCGGGCAGCGCGAACCGGGCCGCGGACGTCGTTTCAGGGTCGAGTCATGCCTGTCGGAGTCTTGATCGGGGCGCCAGGAAGCCGTCATCAAGATTGATCATGCCGGACAGCTGACCTCCGCCGGCATCACGTCCCGGCCATGGGACTAAACCGCTCGCGCGGTAAGCGCTCCGGCCGCGTCGTGGCGACCCGTTGCAGTCGCGTTTCTGCGAAGTTGACGAGCGAGGCAATCCGCCTCGCTCATCGACGGAGCAGCAACCATGGACACG
>JBIJAP010000332.1:0-4368 GCA_044345715.1 Rubrivivax sp. | reverse complement strand
CGATTCCCGTATCGCCGGCGCCGCGAGGCGACTCGGCCTCGAACCGCCTGGGGACGGCCTGTTGCCACGCCCGATCTCGCGCGACCTGAATCTGCTCGCGACCGCTCCGGAACTGGAGCCGGGCCTCCTACCGCTCGCCGGGACTGTCTTGATGACCGGGCCTTGCCTCCCGAAGGGATCTGCGGTTGACGGCGCAGGGCAGGCAGTTCTCGACACGCTGCCCCGCAGTCGACGGCTTGTCTACGTGTCCCTCGGCACGGTCTTCAATGGCCAACCCGCCGTGTTCCGTGCGCTGATCGCTGGCGCGTCTGCCGCAGGCGCCCACCTCGTCGTCAGCGCCGGCGCGAGTTTCGACGCGCTGGCGGATCTACGCTCGCCATCGGTGCACATCCATCGGCGCGTACCGCAGGTGCCGCTGCTCCAGCGAGTGGACGCCGTCGTTACGCACGGCGGAAACAACACCGTGCAGGAGTGCCTCGCCACGGGTCGGCCGATGGTAGTGATCCCCTTCGGCGGCGATCAGGTCGCCAACGCGCATCGGGTCGAACGACTCGGCGTGGGCGTGCGAATGAGCGCCACAGCCCTCTCGGTAGACGCCGTGCGGGCTGCGGTCGAAACGCTCTCGGAGGCACGCTTCGTCGAGCGCGCCAGGGAAATCGCGCGTGCGCTCCAGACCTACGGCGGCACGCGCGCGGCGGCCGACGCGATACTCGGGTTTCCGTAACGGCCACCCACGGGTCTCGAAGGGCCGCGTCCCTGTGGGAGCGGCGCCTCGACAGCGCATGAGGGAACACTGTTGCTTTGCGCAGGTTCCAAGTTGCCGACGGCGAGGAGGCGCGCACGCTACAGGCGGGGGCGGAGATGTGCCGCAACGCCTTCGGCCCGCGCGCATGACGGAAGGCGTCGGCCCCGAGAGGGACGATGCCGCGGAGGATAGGACTTTCAAGCGCCCTTCTTCCTGAACCATGGCGCCACGAACACGGCCCTCGACGTCTGCAGGTCGGTCCTCGAGGGTGGCGCTTGGGAAGCGTTGGCGGGACGGCGGCAACGCCGAGCCGGTGGCTGAGGTCAAGACAACGCTCGCTGGGCCGGGTACCGCTGTGCGCGCAAGCTTCAGCCTTCGTCTCGAAGTCCGGGCCGTTGAAATCTCCGAGCTGAGAAGCTGACGGTCGCGAGAGACCGCTCCCGGCCGGGACCTCCAGTTCGCCGTCGACACCCGCTGGGCAAGCCATCGTCCTGCGGCCGCCCCTGGACCTTGATCAAGCTCGGTGGGGCGCTGCGGAGGAACGAGATCAGGTTCTCTTTCCCCACCCCACCGACACGGCGATTGCCACCACCACAAACGCTGCGGCCAGGTAGTCCAGCAGTCTGGGCACCTCGCCCACGACGAGCGCGGCAGCGCCTATGCCGACCAATGGCACGGCCATGATCGCGAACGTGCTGGCGGCAGGCGGCAGATTGCGTGCCATGCCGACCCAGATGACCTGTGCGGCCCCGTAGTTGATGGCTGCCGCCCAGAGCAGGCTCCAGTACATGGGCGTGCTGAATCGCCAGCTTGGCCAGGGTTCCAGGGCGAAGGCCAGCGCCCAGAAGGCGACGCTGGAAACCAACATCATCCACACCGTCAGGGCCTCGGTAGGCAAGGTGAGCGTGCTGCGCCGGATCAGCAGGGTGCCCAAGGCCCAGGACACCGCGGCCACCTGCATCCACAAGATGCCCAGCGGCCGTCCGGCTATGGTGGTGATCTCATGGCCCACCAGCAAAGCCACGGCCACGCTGGCGCAGGCGACGGCCAGGGCAGCGCGCCGGGTGAGCGGCTGGCCAAACCAGAGCGCTCCCAGCACCACGGTCCAGATGGGCATCGTGAAGCCCAGGATGGCGGCGCGGCCGGAGGCGAGTTCCTGCACGCCGAGGATGGAAAACAAGTGCCAACCAAAGATGTTGGGTACGGCCAGAAGCAGCACCGGCCACCAGCTTGCGCGTGGCAGCTTCATCGCAACGCCCTTGGCGCTGTACCAGGCCAGCAACCCGAGCGCACCTGCACTCATGGCCGTGGCTCGGAAGTACAGCGGCGAAAGCTCTCGCAAGGAGAACTTCATCATGGGCCAGTTCACGCCCCAACACAGCGTCAACAAGGCCAACAGGAACAAGGCACGAGGGCTCAGCACCGGCGCATTGTGCTCAGGTGGATCGAGTCAGCCTGCCTTCGTGGAGTCTGGTGCCTCATGAGGCCTTGCCAAGCGCAATCACTGATGCCAGCGAACTGCTGTTCACCGGTGACTGATGCTGGCCTGGACCTCCAGTTCGCCGTCAACGCCGACTGCGGCCGCGCGGGGTCTGCTCAGCACTGAACGAGCGGGCTCACCACGTCGGGAGCCTTGTGTGAAAGCCATCGGTCGGCAGCCCCCGCGGGTGCCGGATGGCGCGTCTGTTGCTCAAGCGCCGCTGCCTTCTCCTTGCGGACCGCGGGCTGCAGCCAGCCGGCGGTAGAGCAGCCCGCGCGAAACGCCCAGCTCGCGCGCCGCGCGCGAGACGTTGCCACCGTTGCGCGCCAGCGCCTGCAGCACGAGGCGGTGGTCGTGTTCGGCCAGCGTGGGCGCGGTGTCCGGTGTGGGCTCAAGGGCCGCTGCCGGGGTTGATGCTTCGGCGACCGGCTGCTCCAGCGTGGGTGCAAGCGCGGCAGGCGCGCGGCGGCCTTCGCTTTCGTCGCCGCTGGGGCCGGGTGCCATCTGCAGCCGCGCACGCAGCCACACGCCCAGGCCGTTGGCCAGATGCAGCGGCTGTGGGCCGCGCGCGCCCGAGCTGGCCATCAAGGTAGGCAGCCCGTGGCCGAAGACCTCGGCCGCCGGGCGGCCCAGCAGCTCGGTGTCGCCCAGCAGGCTGCGCGCGGCGCGGTTGGCCCAGGCCACGCGGCCTTGCGGGTCGATGCCGGCCAGCGCCTGCATCGGCGTGCCGAGCAGGCGCGGGTCGGCCTGGAAATGCAGCACGAGCGTGTCGCCGTCGGGTTCGGCCAGCAACGCGTCTTCGATGCTGCTGGCGTACAGGCCCACCAGCGCCGCGGCGTCGAAGGCGAAGCTGTGGCCTTCGCTCGAGAGATCGAGCACGCCGGCCAGCCGGCCGTGGCGGTCGCGGATGGGGGCGGCCGCGCAGCTCAGGCGGCCGCAGAGATCGAAGAAGTGTTCTTCGCGCGTCACCGTCACGGCCTGGCCCGTGCGCAGCACGAGGCCTGGCGCCGTGGTGCCTACCGCGTCTTCGCCCAGGTTCACGCCCAGGCGGCTGGCCAGGCCGAGCACCGGTTCACTGTCGCCGGGCACAGGCGAGCTGTGCACCACCAGGCCTTCGCCGTCGCAGAGAAAGCTGCGCACGCTGGTATGGGCCAGCGTGGCCTGCAGGCGTTCCAAGGCAGGGCGCGCGGCTTCCAGCAGCGGGCGGCCGCGCTGCAGCGCACCGTGCCGGCGTGATGGCGTGACGGGATCGAAAGCCAGCCGCTCGCCGGGCCGGCGTTGCGCCACCAGGCAGCGCTGCCAGCTCTGGATGATGGGTTCGCCCACCAGGCCCGTGGGCCGCTGGCCGTCGACGAACAGGCGCTCGCGCGCCAGCGCAGCGCGCTGCGGCGCCGTGGCGAAAAAAGCCTGCACGGGCAGCGCCAGGGCACTGCGGGCGGGGGGCGGGCGCTGCATGCGCGGCAGTTTGTGCCGGGACGGAACAGCCGCTCATCCGGGAAAGCCCGTTGTTCCCGCGCCGCCGCCGGCGCGAGAAGCTGCGCCCCAGCCACACGGTGGGCCGGGCTCGGCTGCACCTGGGCGCGGTTCCAGAACAAGCACAGGAGACAACGCATGAAGACCTCTCTCCGCTACGCGGCGGCCCTGGCCCTGGGTGTCGCCGCCATCGGGCTGGCCCCGGCCTGGGCGCAAACCGCCAAGCCGGCGGCCACGGCCGCCAAGGGCTCGGCCGCCCACATCAAGGCCGTGACCACGCGCGTGGACACCGGTTTCATCCGCGCCAACGCACGCACCACGGTCGACTGGCCCAGCTACGGCCTCGACCACGCCGAGACCCGCTTCTCGCGCCTGACGCAGATCACCACCACCAACGTCGGCAAGCTGGGCCTGGCCTGGAGCTACAACCTGGACAGCACACGCGGCGTGGAGGCCACGCCGGTGGTGGTGGACGGCATCATGTACGTGACTGCCAGCTGGAGCGTCGTGCACGCCATCGACGTGCGCACGGGCCAGCGCCTGTGGAGCTTCGACCCGCAGGTCGACCGTGGCTACGGCTACAAGGGCTGCTGCGATGTGGTCAACCGCGGCGTGGCCGTCTACCAGGGCAAGGTGTTCGTGGCCAGCTACGACGGCCGCCTCATCGCGC
>JBIJAP010000070.1:0-11789 GCA_044345715.1 Rubrivivax sp. | reverse complement strand
TTCTGCGATGTCGGCCACGGCCGACCCGACCCGCTGGATGCCGACGAGCCGGTGAACCTGGCGCGCACGATCGCCGCGCTGAAGCTGAACTACGTCGTCATCACCAGCGTCGACCGAGACGATCTGCGCGACGGCGGTGCCGCGCACTTCGTGGCCTGCATCGAGCAGACGCGGGCGCTGTCGCCGGCCACGCGCATCGAGATCCTGGTGCCCGACTTCCGCGGCCGCGACGACCGCGCGCTCGGCATCCTGCGCGCCGCGCCGCCCGACGTGATGAACCACAACCTCGAGACCGTGCCGCGCCTGTACAAGGAGGCCCGTCCGGGCTCCGACTACGCCTTCAGCCTTAACCTGCTGAAGAAGTTCAAGGAGCAGGTGCCGGGTGTGCCCACCAAGAGCGGCCTGATGGTGGGCCTGGGCGAAACCGACGACGAGATCCTGGCCACGATGCGCGACATGCGCGCGCATGGCATCGACATGCTCACGCTCGGCCAGTACCTCGCGCCCAGCGGTCATCACTTGCCGGTGCGCCGCTACGTGCACCCTGACACCTTTGCGATGTTCGAGCGCGAGGCGCGGGCGATGGGCTTCGTGCATGCCGCGGTGGGCGCGATGGTGCGCAGCAGCTACCACGCCGACAGCCAGGCCCAGGCGGCAGGTGTGGTCTGAGCCTGCCGGGCGCGGCCACGCGGGCGGCATGCCCCGGGCAACACCCTAAGTAGAGACCACAGCGCCGTACGGGGGCTTGGCGGCCACAGTCGGCGGCTTCCGAAAGGCTGCTCACCATGCTGCATCGCGCCCGAGGGCTGCTGGGCCCCTTGCCTGTTTTCTTGCTGGGCTTGCTGCTGGCTGCCCTGGGCAGGCCAGCTCAGGCTCAGGAGTCGCTGACCCTGCATCACATCGGGCCGTTGACGGGCGTGCTGGCGGCGTCCAACGCCGAGGCGCTTGAAGGCGCGCAGCTGCATCTGGACGCGGTCAATGCGCGGGGTGGCATCGGCGGCCGCCGCGTCGTGCTCGAGGCCATCGACGATGGCCAGGACCCGAAGCGCAGCGCCGAGATCTTGGGCCAACTGCAAGCCTCGGGCCGCCTGCTCGCACTGCTGTTGCCGCGCACGACACCGTCGTTCGAAGCCTTGATGCCGCTGGTGGCGCGCCACGGCGTTCCGGTCATCGGCCCGCAGACGGGCGTGGCCACGGCCAACCAGCCTCCGCGGCGCGAGGTGTTCACCTTGCGTGCCAGCTACCAGCGCGAAGCCGAGGTGGCGATCCGCCAGCAGCACTCGATCGGCGTGCGTCGGTTCGCGGTGCTGCTGGCCGACGACGCCTTCGGCCGCGACGTGCTCGAGGGCATTGACAGGGCCGTCAAGGCACTGGAGCTGCCGCCACCCGCGATCGCCCGCATCGACAACCGCAAGCCCGATGTTGGCCCGGCACTGGCCGCGCTGCAGCCGCTGGGGCCGCAGGTGGTGCTGCTGATCGCATCGAGCAAGGCCTCAGCGGCCTTCGTGGCGGGCTGGCGCGCCGCGGGCAGATCGGCCACGTTCATCTCGCTGTCCAACACCAGCAACACCGACTACGTTCGGGCCCTGGGCGAGCACTCGCGCGGCGCGATCGTGATGCAGGTGATGCACTCGCCGTTTTCGGGAGGCACGGCCCTGGCGCGCGACTACGCGGCGGCCGCCCAACGCGGCGGCAAGATCCCGTCGTACGCCTCGTTCTACGGTTACGCCAGCGCCCGGCTGGCCACGCTGGCCCTGGCGCGCGCGCCGCAGGCCACGCGTGCGGGCCTGATCGAGGCCCTCGAGGGCCTGGGAGAGGTGGATCTCGGCGGCCACCGACTGCGCTACGGGCCTGGCGAACGAAGCGGCTCAAGCTTCGTCGAGCCGACCATCATCACCCACGGCGGCAAGTTCATGCGCTGAACTGCCGCACCCGTTATGCCGATGCCGCGCAGGTGCGGCCCGCCGGCGCTCAGTCCGCCAACGGCAGCTCGCGCCAGTTCAGGCGGCGCAGGCCGAAGGCGCCCGACTCGCGTCGGAGCATGCCCGCACAGGTGCCGAGGTCGTTGCAGGCCAGGAGGCGGGGCTTGCCCTCGACGCTGTAGGTGCGGTGTTCGATGACGACGCCGCTGAGCGCCTCGTTGTAGGCGATCGTGGTACCGCTGCTGTTGGTCAGCTGGCTCTGGCCGCTGACAACATCGACCGAGAACACGCGGCTGACGCCCGAGGGGTTGCAGGGGCTCGTGTTGGGCAGCATGGCCACGAAGCTCACAACGCCATGGAACGCGCTCGGTTCGGTGATGACGCGCCAGCCGTTGCCCGCTGTGGCCAAGCCCAGGTTGAACCACCAACCGGCCTTGCTGGTGGTGTCCACCACCACTGGCGATGTGAGGTCGGTGTGTTCGACCAGCTGCGTGCGCGTCACCGGGAACGCCGCGCCGCCGGGGGCCGTGGTGGCGAAGGTGTTCGCGGTGCCATCGATCACGGCATAGAAGCTCTGGGCCGTGGTGCTGGAGATGTCGGAGTTGTCCAGCAGACGCCCCGTGCCCACCGTCACATAGCGGCGGTTTGTCGACGGGTGCACCAAGACCATCGGCCGCGAGGTCACCGGCAGTGCCACGCCCGAGGCGTTTGTGAGCTCCGCCAGTTTCTCCGGCGCCGGGTAGCTGCCCGTCGAAGCCCGCAGATCCCAGCGCCACAAGTTGCCCAGCAAGTCGCCAGCGTAGACGGCATCGGCCGTGCCATCGGTGCGGTCGGTGATGTAGCTCTGCACATGCGCCATGCCGGCCTGCTCGGTGGTCGTGCCGGCGCCGGTGGTGATCTTCTCGAGCAGCGCGCCATTGCGCGGATTGATGATGAAGAACCAGCCCTTGCCGTCGCTGTTGTTGTAGCCCGAAGCGAAGATCAGCACCCAGCCCCACTTGCGTGTCTTCACCGCTGTGGGTTCGCCATAGGTGAAGCCCAGTTCGGCGAAGTCGGGGTGGGCCGAGCTGATCTCCCACAGCACCTTGGTGGCCACCAGTGCCTCGGTGGTCATGCCGGCAGGGTTGGTGATGTCGAGCGCGTAGTAGCCGCGGCCGCCCTTGCCCATGCCACCGACGAGGATCGTGCGCCAGTCATTGCTGCCGCCCACGAGGCCGCTGCGCGAGTTGTTCTGCGTGCTTGCGAAGTCGACGTCGAAAGCCGCCGGGGAGCCGTCGACCATGGCCTTGTGCGCGAAGTCAGGGTCGCCGCGTGCCGCCAGGCCGCTGATGCCCGGCGTGCCCGAGGGCCCTTGAAACAGCATGTCAGGCACGTATGCGAAGAGTTCGCGACCGGCACTCGTACCCGTCACCGCGCCGTGGATGGCATGCACGATGCCGGCGTTGGTGCCCACGTACACCACCGTCGGCCGCGAGGCCCAGGTGGTCTTGAAGCTGCCATAGCCCGGATTCGTGGCCGCCGCGAACGGTGCGGCGGGCGGGCCAACCGGCCGCACGCGCGAGCCGACGATGTCGCCGACCGGGTTGCTGCGGGTGCGGTAGATCCTGGCGCTGCCGGTGGCGGTGGAGTTCTCTTCGTGTCTCTTGTCGCCGCGCAGGTAGTTCAGGTAGTCGGCGCTGTCGTCGCCATCGCGATAGATGGTGTTGAGCGCCGTCTTCTGGCTGCCATTCAGGCTGGCGTGGCGGAACGGGATCGCCGTGCCCACCGGCGCGGAGCCGCTTGTGGCGCCGGTCGTGAGCGTCCAGGTCACGATGTTGCGTTTGGTGTCCCAGCCGGCGCCGCTGGCTTCAGCGATCTGGGCCGTGAGCTTGTTCGAGAAGTTCCACTCCAGCGTCAGGCTCGGCGTGCCCGTGGTCGCGTCGAAGCTCACCGTGTTGGCCTGCACCTCGCCGCTCCAGTTGCTGGAGTCGAACTGCGCGCCGTAGCTGATGTTGCCCACCAGTGCCGTCTGCGGCAATGAGGTCGCGAACGACGTGGTGTAGGCCTTCAGTGACGCCGCGATGTTCTCGAAGGCCCGCGTCAGGCCCGCGATCATCTGCACCGGCTCGGCAGCCGTGTAGTAATTGTCCGGGCGTTTCTGGCCGCCGGGGGTGAGGTCGCTGGTCGTGTACCACCAGTCCTCGAGGATGTCTGTCGTGCGGCCATAGGCGTCGAAGCTGTTGGGCACCTTGAAGCCACCGTACTTGGCGGCCAGGTAGAACTGGTTGTTGTTCTTGTAGGCACCGAACTCCAGCACGTCCAGCCAGTAGGTCTGGATGGTCTGCTTGCCGATGGTCTGTGGCTTGGTGGCGTCGTCGAGGCGGATGTCCTGCGTGTTCGAGTCGTAGGCGATGCCGGCCATCAGTGCCGAGTTGTTGTTGCAGCAACCGCCGTAGTTTTCGCTGCTGCCGAGCGTGGTGCCCAGGCCGTGGAGCGCGCCTACCTTGTCGGTGGCCGTCTTGGCGTTCAAGGGGTCAGTGGCCAGTGCGCTGGGCCGGGGGGTAGGCTCGTTGCCGCTGCCGATACCCGTGCCTGGCACGTTCTTGTCGGCGTGGGAGTTCACGTCGCCGATGCCGAGCACGAAGTTGCGCTGGCACGAGTACTGGATTGGGTCGTCCCAGGTGGCGATCACGGGAAACCCGTCGGCGCGGGTTCTCTTCACGGCGGTGCTCGTCGAGCCCTGGTTCGTCCACTCCGGCACGTTGCCCAGTGCTTTGAAGTAGCGCACCGCAGCGTAGTAGAGCTCGCCCACCGGGTCGAACATCTTGTGGTTGCCTTGGAAGGTTTGCCCGAACTTGTTCAGGTAGTTCATCACGCCGCTCTGCACGATCGCGTCGGCCCCGCTCAAGCCGAACAGCGTGTTGGTTGAGGTGGCGTCGGCGGCGTTGGGATTGGTGACGAAGATGCCGGTTTCGGGGTCCCATTCGCGGGCGCCGTTGCTGGTGGGTGTCGAGCCGGGCACGATGTTCTGCGACCCGACGAACTTCTGCCGGGCCCGCAGCACGCCGCCGTCGCGGGTGATGGTGTCGTCGTTCAGGTAGCCGAAGGCGCTGTAGCGAAAGCGGTCGGAGTACTGTTGGATCAGGCCCGTGGGCTTGTAGCTACCGCTCGGATAGGCCGTGCAGTTGCCCTCCAGGGGGCCGGCCGAGGCGCTGCTGTCGCAGACCTTCACGCGAGCGTAAACGCGGAACACCGTGCCCGCGGCCGGCGTGCCGCCCTCGCTGTAGTGTGTGGCAGCGCTGGTGATGGGGTTGCCGTTTTCGAGCGTGCCGGTGCGCGTGAACAGCACCTGGTTGCCGCGTGTTCGCACGCTGACGCGGATGCTCGTCCACGACAGAGGCGTGTGCTCAGAAATGGCCGTGTCCGACGGTGAAGGCCGCCCACTGGTGCCGACGATGCGGAAGTTGCTGTCGCCGCCCTGGTTGCTCGACCACGCGCGCTCGAGCACCGTGGTCGTGCTGTTGTCGACGCGTCGGTAGCCGCCGGTCAGCGCCCAGCGGAACGAATCGATCGACTGCATCGTCAGCCAGTTCAGGAAGCTGCCGCTCCAGGTATCGGTGAGCCCTGCGCCGGTGCACTTGTAGTCCGAGGTAGCGCTGCCCACGGGAAAGAAGTGGCTGACGTCGTCACCAGCGTTCGGACCGGCGTCATGGGTGCTGTTCCCCTGGTAGTAGCGGTAGCACTTCTTCGAGTCGAAATAGCCGAGGTACTGGTTCCCGGCCGAAAAGGCGCTCTGGTAGGCCGCGTTGATCACCGTCGGGAACTCGACGCTGATGGCCAGTGCCAGGTTGCCGGGCACGGCCGTGTTCGTGAACACCGGCTGGTCGGCCAGCAGCGTCGTGGCCAGCGTGGGCCCGGTGGCGAGCAGAGCCACCAGCGCCAACGAGGGGAATCGCAGGTGTCGGAGGGTGTTCATAGCGTCAGCGTGGTCTGGAAGAAGGCTTGGGTCGAGCGCGGTCCGGTGACGCGGATGCTCACGCGGTAGACGACGCGCCGGGTCAGCGCACCAGCGCCGCCACTGGTGGTGTCGATGGCATTGATCAGGTCGCTGCCGCTGCCCCCCGCCGGAGCCGGGTCGTTGGCCATCGTGCAGTGGCTGGCCTCGGCCACGCCGGTGTTCACGCACAGGCGGTCGACCACCCATCGCAGCGTGATGGCCTGGTCGGCGACGGCGATGTCGTTGCTCGACACGCCCACGGTCGCGAAGCCCGTGTCGTTCAGCAGCACATTGGGCAGGCCCTGGGCATTGGTGGCCAGGATCGTGGCGCTGTAGTTGTTGGCCGTGCTGCTGGTCTGGCGGGCCGTGACGGTGGCCAGCGCCCCGGTCTGCAACACCGTCAGTGCGGTGGCGGCAGCGCGCTCGGCTTGGTTGGTGAGGTCGCGCTTGAAACCGATGTTGCCGGCGTTCACGAGCGAGGTGTTCATCGAGCGCACCATCGCCGCGGCGCCGATCAACATGATCGCCAGCACGATGAGTCCGTAAAGGAGGATCACACCCTGCTGGGCGTGACCGGAGGCGGTGCGGTGGTGAGCCATGGCAACGTGCCGATCAGGGGGCGAGCAGCAGGGTGTTGCGCAGCGGCACGGTGAAGTCGAGCACGCGCCAGTGCACCTGGCGTTCTTCGGTGCTGAAGGTGCGTGTCACCTGCAGGGCCGCGTCGAGGTCGGGGAACAGCAGCAGGCTCTCCGGTACCACGGCATCGCGCTCGGGCATCTGCGTGCGCGTGACGATGGCGATGCGCAGCGCCATGATCTGCGACAGCCGCACCCGTGCAGCTTCGGTGCCTGACTGCAGCGTGGTGGCCGACCAGTCGGCGCTGGCCGGGTCTTGCCAGCTGTCGATGCGACCGTCGCCGGTGGTGTCGACGCCGTAGCGCACGCGCAGGTCGCCCACGCCATCCGCCATGGCAGTCACGGTGTCGGTGCCGTCGAGTTGCAGCATGTCGTGCCCCACCAGCGTGGCGTTCGCGCCAATGCCAATGAGCTGGAACAGCGGTCGTGCCGCCCCGACACCGCCCAGAGGCACCACCCAGGCCGGCTCGCTGACACCGATGTCGATGAGCTCGATGCCGTCGATGTCGCTGTCGGCGTAGTTGCCGCCGAAGCTGAGCAGCTGGTCGGCGCTGCCCGTGAAGCCGGCCGCGACCTGCTGGATCATGCAGTTCACGCGGTCCTGGAACACGAGCACGAGGTCGCCGCCGCGCAAGCCCACCGTGGAGGCCAGTCGCAGCTCATCGGTGTTGGCCGAGCCGGGCTGGATCGGCATCGGTGCCTCGCCCAGGCCCGAGGATCCGGTCATCACGGCCAGCACGTCCGACCCGCCAGCGCCGATGCCGGCGTGCACCACCACCGGCGCCAGGCGCACCGTCTGCGGTGCCGAGGCAAAGGGCGCCGGAAACGCGGCCGTGCGCGGCAGCACCTGGGTGCCGCTGCGCGTGGCCAGCACGCGGCAGCCGCCAGCGTTGACCCAACTCTGCATGTAGCCTGACCCGGCGCTGCGCACCAGGCGGTCGAGCGTGTAACTGACGTACGCGCCGCCGATGGACGCATCGTTCACCGAGGTCAGCGTACGGCGGCCTGATTCGTATCGCGTCAGCATCAGCGTCACGGCCAGCGTCATGACCAGGCCGATGACGACGGCGACCAGCAACTCCACCAGCGTGAAGCCGGCGGCATTGCCTCGGACCCGACGCAGCGGGCGCAATCGCAGCGGGCGTGCGTTCAAGGCATCTGCACCTGGGTCTGGTAGACGTGGCCGGCGGTGGACGGCTCGTGGGGCGCACGCCAGGTGACACGGATCGTCGCCACGTTGCCGGCCACCGTGACCGTGCCCTCGCCGTTGGGCAGGCCGCCTTGGGTCTGGTCGGCCACGCGGTCGTTCCAAACCTCGACGACAGCGGCGTCGAGCGTGACCGAGCGCGCGCCCCACATGCGCGAGGCCATGTCGTTGGCCAGCAGCGCGGCACGTGCGCTGTCCTCGGCGCCGACCGAGGTCTGCAGCGCTCGCGCCTGCAAGCCCACCATGCCGATCAGGCCGAAGGAGAACAGGACCAGAACGACCAGCACCTCGATCAGCGAGATGCCGCGTGCGGCACGGCAGCGTGGAGCGATCTTGTTCATGTGGGGCATCCGTCGGGAGCGCCGGCCGCCAGCGTGCGGCCGGGGTCGCACATGCGCACCTGGCCACCGAGCGCGACGAGCACGCGCAGCGGCCGATTACTGCCTGTGGCCGAGATGTCGTAGACGCTCACGCCGTCGGCGTCGAGCGTGCAAGTCGTGGTGCCAATGCCGGGGCTGGCGTTGGCCACCTGACGGCCCACCGAGTTGAAGCAGATCGCTGTCGGGCCGTCGATCGCCACGCCTTCGGCGACATCGGCGAGCTGCCCGCACTGCAAGGTCTCCACCGGATCGCCGGCAACCTGCGGTACGGTGCGGATGGCCCAGAACGCCCCGTCTTCGGCCGGCGCCGTCGTCGCGGCGCAGGCGGCGTCGTTGGTGAGGAAGAACACCACCTGCCGGTTGCGGCGCACCGCCTCGGCCTGGGCCAGCCGGGCGCCGCTTTGCAGCGCGTCGGTGACGGTGCGCACCTGTGCGTTGCGTGTCCACTGCGAGAACGACGGCGCCGCCAGGCCCAGCAGCAGGGCCAGCAGTGCGATGCCGACCATCAGCTCGATCAGCGTCAGGCCCCGCTGCGGGCGCGCGTGCGTCAGCATGCCGCCCCCCTCTTGGTGAGCCACTTCGTGGCGCAGGTGTTCCAGCCGCTGGGGGCGGTGGTCGTGGCGCGCACGTCGGACTGGTTGATCGTGAACGCGAAGCCTGCCACCGGGCCATTGCCAGTGGCAACCAGCGTGAAGGCCGTGGCCGTGGGCGTGCCCGAACACGTGACGACGAAGTTGTTGAAGGTGCGCGGCGCCGGGTCGGTGCTGGCGCAGGGCGTCGTGAAGGTGCCGGCCGTGGCGTAGGTGCGGTTGTCCTGGAAGTGGCGCTCCATCTGCGCGCGCATCAGCGCCAGGCCGTTGGAGGAGTCGGCCAGGTGGCCGCGGATGACGTACTCGCGGTAGTTGGGCTGTGCCACGCCCAGGAGGATGCCGATGATGGCCACGGCGATCATCAACTCGATCAGCGTGAAGCCGTGGCTGCCCCGCCGCCTGGCCCAGGAGGCCCAGGGCGCGCGGGCGGAGCGGGGCAGGGTAAGGTGCTTGGCGATCGGCATGTCAGAAACCTCGGTCCGGGCTGGGCGGCATCGGTCGCCCCGTGCGGCTCGGGACGCCTTGTGCTGTGACGGATATCGGCCTGCTGGTGCGCCAACTTGAGCGCCCAGGAAGTAACGGTGCTTTTCCACACCCGGCCGGCGGTGCTCGTTACAGTCAGCGGCCCCGCCCGACCCTTGAAGCCCGACCCATGACACCGCTCGCCCGCCCCTCGTCGCCCGCCGTGGCCGAAGCTTTCCTGCGTTCACTGCCCAAGGCCGAACTCCACATCCACATTGAAGGCGCTTTGGAGCCTGGGCTGTTGTTCGAAATGGCCTGGCGCAACGGCATTGATCTGCCCTATGCCGGTGTCGAAGCGTTGCGGGCCGCCTACGCCTTTACCGACCTGCAGAGCTTTCTCGACATCTATTACGCCGGCGCGGCCGTGTTGCGGACCGAAGTCGACTTCTTCGACCTGGCCATGGCCTACTTTGAGCGCGCCGCCGCGGACGGCGTGGTGCGGGCCGAGCTGTTCTTCGACCCGCAGACCCACACCGTGCGGGGCGTCGCCATCGGCACCGTGATCGAGGGCTTGGCGCGGGCTTGCCGCGAGGCCGGCGTGCGCCATGGCATCAGTGCCGATCTCATCTTGTGCTTCCTGCGCCACCTGAGTGAGGAAGAGGCATTCGAGACGCTTGAGCAGGCGCTGCCCTACCGCGCGCGTTTCATCGGCGTGGGTCTGGACAGCAGCGAACGAGGCCACCCGCCCGAGAAGTTTGCACGGGTCTTCGCGCGTGCGGGCGAACTGGGGCTGCACCGCGTGGCCCATGCGGGCGAAGAAGGTCCGCCGGCCTACATCGAGAGTGCCCTGGACGTGCTGCGCGCCGAGCGGATCGACCATGGCGTGCGCTGCACGGAAAGCCCCGAGCTGGTGCGGCGCCTGGCGGCGGCCGGCACGCCGCTGACGGTTTGTCCGCTGTCGAACGTGAAGTTGTGCGTGTTTCCCGATCTCGCATCACACAACCTGCCGGCCTTGCTGGCTGCCGGCCTCAAGGTCAACCTGAACAGCGACGACCCCGCGTACTTCGGCGGCTACCTGCTCGATAACTGGCTGGGCTGCTTCGAGGCACTGCCCTTGACCCGGGCCGACGCCGTGACCCTGGCGCGCAACAGCCTAGAGGCCAGCTTCGCTCCGGCGGCCGAGCGTCAGACCTGGCTGGCCCAGTTGGACATCGCTGCCACGGGGCGCTGAGCGCGGCGCGAAGGGCCTGGGTTCGGGAGAGCCACTCCAGCTCACCGCACGGCGGACGAGGGCGTGACCACCTGCTCGGGGCTGTTCTCCAGGGCCACCATCGCTGGCGCGCCAGAGCGGCAGCCTGGAGGTGAGCTGCGGTGCCGACGCAGCACGCCTCAGCGCGCGGGGCTGGGTGTAGCCGGCGTCGCCGCGCGGCGAATCAGGCCCACAGCCACGCTGCCCAGCGCTGCGCAACCCACGATCACCAACGTGCCCAGCCCCCAGGCCGCCCACACCAGCCAGCTGCCGATGCTGCCGAGCGCGCTGAACACGTCGCTCGTGATCTCGAGCGTGGCCGCGGCCAGCGGTTGCCAGCCGGGTAGCCACAGATCGAGCCAGGCGGCGCCCGGCATCTCGCCGATGCGCGTGGCGAAGCTGCCGATGACGCTGGGGTCGAGCCCCAGCACCCAGGCCGTGGCCCAGGCCAGCAGGGTCCAGCAGCCCAGGACGAACAAGGCGACGAGCCAGATGATGATGTGCATGCGGCGGATGCTACGCAGCCCGGCATGACCGCAGCGCCGGTCAGGCCAGCTGCGCCGCCTCGGGCCCGAAGGCGTAGGCGTCCATGCCGAGCTCGCCGAAAGTGAGGCTCTGGTGCAGGCGCCGGGCCGTCGGCGGCCCTGCGCGGGCCGCGGCGCCCGCCGCCACGAAGAAGGGCAGCAGGTGCTCGTCCGTCGGATGCATCGAAGGCCCGTGCGGCGCCTGCGTGCGCCAGGCCAGCAGCGCGGGCCAGTCGGCGGCCGCGCCGCGCTCGGCAAACCAGTCGCGGAAGGCGGTGCTCTCGGGCGTGGCCGGCGCGTCCTCACGCCCGCGCAGGCCGCCTGCGAACACGCGCTGCAGGTTGTGCGTGACGCTGCCGCTGCCGATGACCCACACGCCCTCGTCCACCAGCGGTGCCAGCGCGCGGCCCAGCTCAAACAGCTGCGCGGGGGTCCAGCCGGGCGGCCAGGCCAGCGGCAGCACGGGCACGTCAGCGTCCGGCAGGATCTCGCGCAGCGGAATCCAGATGCCGTGGTCCAGCCCACCTTCGGCCACCAGGTGCAGCGGCAGCCCGGCGTCGTGCACCAGCGCGGCCACGCGCGCGGCCAGCTCGGGCGCGCCGGGGACGTCGTAGCGCATCTTGTACAGGCGCGGGTCGAAGCCGCCGAAGTCGTGCACCGCTGCGTGGCGCGGGGCCGCCAGCAGCACCGGCTCGCGCGTCAGGCTGTGGGCCGAGGCCACCGGCACCGCGCGCGGCTTGCGGCCCGACGCGGCCAGTTGCACGCCGAGTTGCCGCCACCAATGCCCGGCCTCGCGGGGTTCGAGCGCCGTCATCGGCGAGCCGTGCGAGATGAAGACGGGAGG
>JBIJAP010000359.1:0-3966 GCA_044345715.1 Rubrivivax sp. | reverse complement strand
CCGCATTGGGCCTGAAGCTGCCGCAAGGGCCGTTCAAAGCCGCTGTCGACTGGGTTCGATTCGGCGCCGCACCGACGGCCGGGCAGGCCTTGGGGGATGATCGGGCGATGTCTGCACCCGCCTCCGCTTCCGCCGCCGCTGAGGCACCCGCCCGTCCGCCGTCCTTGCGCGCCCTGGCTTGGCGCCAGACCCTGCGCGATTTCCGCGCCGGCGAGTTGCGCCTGCTCGCCGTGGCCGTGATGCTGGCTGTGGCCGCGCTCACGGCCGTGGGCTTTTTTGCCGACCGCCTGAACAACGGCCTGCAGCGCGATGCGCGCCAGCTGCTGGGCGGCGACGCCGTCGTCGGCGGCGACAAGCCCGCCCCGCCCGAGCTGGTGGCCAAGGCCACCGCGCTGGGCCTGCGCACCAGCACCAGCACGGGCTTTCCGAGCATGGCGCGTGCGAGCGATGCGCAGGGCGGCCAGTCGCGCCTGGTGTCCGTGAAAGCCGTCAGCGCCAACTACCCACTGCGCGGCCAGCTGCAACTGGCCGATGCGCCCGGCGGCCCGGTGCAGGCGCTGGCCGCGGCCCCCGAGCCCGGCACCACCTGGGTCGACCCCGGCCTGCTCGACGCCCTGGGCCTGAAGGTGGGCGACACGCTGCTGCTCGGCGACATCGGCCTGCGCATCGCCCGCGTCATCGTCACCGAGCCCGACCGCGGCGCCGGCTTCTCGACCTTCTCGCCGCGCGTGATGCTGGCCGAGGCCGACCTGGCCGCCACCGGGCTCGTGCAGCCGGCCAGCCGCGTGGGCTACCGGCTCGCGGTGGCCGCGCCCGATGGCATGCCGATCGCACGCGGCGATGCGGCCGTGAAGGAGTTCGTCACCTGGGCCGAGGCGCGCATCAAGGCGGTGCCGCTGCGGGGCATGCAGGTCGAAAGCCTGGCCAGCGGCCGCCCGGAGATGGAGCGCACTCTCGGCCGCGGCGAGAAGTTCCTCAACCTCGTGGCACTGCTGTCGGCGCTGCTCTCAGCCGTGGCGGTGGGCATCGCCGCGCGTGACTTCGCCAGCCGCCACCTCGACGACTGCGCCATGCTGCGCGTGCTCGGCCTGAGCCAGCGCCGCATCGCAGGCGCCTACACGATGGAGTTCGCCCTCGTGGGCGTGCTGGCCAGTGTGGCCGGGGTGCTGATCGGCCTGCTGGTGCACAACGTCTTCATCTGGCTGCTGGCTGGCCTGGTGGAGGCCGAGCTGCCGCCGCCGTCGATCTGGCCGGCGCTGTTCGGTCTGGGCGTGGGCCTGACGCTGCTGATGGGCTTCGGTCTGCCGCCCGTGCTGCAGCTGGCGCGCGTGCCGCCGCTGCGCGTGATCCGGCGCGACGTGGGCGGCATCAAGGCCGGCTCGCTGGGCGTGCTGCTGGCCGGCACGGGCGGCTTCGTGGCGCTGCTGATGGCGGTGTCGTCCGACCTCAAGCTGGGCCTCATCTCGGTGGGCGGCTTCCTGGTGGCGATTGGTGTGTTCGCGCTGCTCAGCTGGGTGGCGGTGATGCTGCTGAAGCGATCGGTGCCGGAGTCGCGGGCGCCGCGCTGGCTGGTGCTGGCCACGCGCCAGATCGCGGCGCGGCCGGCCTTTGCGGTGCTGCAGGTCAGCGCGCTGAGCGTGGGCCTGCTGGCGCTGATGCTGCTGGTGCTGCTGCGCACCGATCTCATCGGCTCCTGGCGCCAGGCCACGCCGCCCGATGCGCCCAACCGCTTCGTCATCAACCTGCAGCCCGACCAGACCGAGCCTTTCCGCGCCCGGCTGGCCGAGGCCGGCGTGAACAACTACGACTGGTACCCGATGATCCGTGGCCGGCTGATGGCCATCAACGGCACCCCGGTGAAGGCCGACGACTACGCCAGCGAGCGTGCCGCACGCCTGGTGGAGCGCGAGTTCAACCTCAGCCACACCGCCGAGCTGCCGCCGAAGAACCCGGTGGTCGCCGGCCGCTGGACGCCCGACGAGGCTGACGGCCTCAGCGTCGAAGAAGGCCTCGCGCAAGAGCTAGGCCTGAAGCTCGGCGACCGCCTCACCTTCGACATCGCCGGGATCCCGAGCGAAGGCCGCATCACCAGCCTGCGCAAGGTGGACTGGGGCTCGATGCGCGTCAACTTCTTCGTCATCTACCCGCGCTCGCAGATGGGCGAGGTGCCGGTGAGCTACATCAGCGCCTTCCGCGCGCCACCGGCCGTGGTCGGCCAGCCGAGCTTCGACAACCGGCTCTCGCGCGATTTCCCGAACATCACCACCATCGACGTCTCGGCCAGCGTGGCGCAGGTGCAGCGCGTGCTCGACCAGGTGATCCGCGCGGTGGAGTTCCTGTTCGGCTTCACGCTGCTGGCCGGGCTGGTGGTGCTGTTTTCGGCCATCACGGCCACGCGCGAGGCGCGCTCGCGCGAGTTCGCGGTGATGCGGGCTATGGGCGCCAGCGGCAAGCTGCTGGCGCAAGTGCAGCGTGCCGAGCTGCTGGGCGTGGGCGCGCTCGCGGGCTTTCTGGCCTCGAGCGCGGCCATGGTCGTGGGTTGGCTGCTGGCGCGTTATGCCTTCGAGTTTGCCTGGAACCCGAGTCCCTGGGTGCCGCTGGCCGGCACGGTGGCCGGGGCCCTGCTGGCGCTGGCCGCCGGCTGGTGGGGGCTGCGCGGCGTGCTGCGCCGGCCGGTGCTCGAGACGTTGCGGCGCGCGGGGGCCGTGTAGCGGCGGAGTCGCCCGCTCAGGCGATGGTGCCGCCGATCGCCTGGAGGTCGTTCTCGTGCGCCAGCACCGCCACCAGCGCCGCGCTCACGGCGGCCACCTGCAGGTCGAGCGCCACGCTGGGCCGTACACCCGCTGGGCCTTGAGCCTGCGCGGGCAGCAGCGGCAGGTGCATGAAGCCCGCGCGGCAGCGTGCCGAGCTCCTGCGCAGCGCCAGCGTGTGCATGAGCGCGTAGAAGATCTCGTTGCAGGCGAAGCTGCCGGCGCTGAGCGACAGCTCCGCCGGCGCGCCCGCCGCGCGCATCGCCGCCACCATGGCCTTCACGGGCAGCGTCGTGAAGTAGGCGGCAGGGCCTTCGGGCGCCACCGGCTGATCGCAGGGTTGGGTGCCGGCGTTGTCGGCGATGCGCGCGTCGGCCAGGTTCACCGCCACCCGCTCGGGTGTCAGGCCGGCGCGGCCGGCCGCCAGGCCCAGCGACAGCACGACGGCGGGCTGGAACTCCGCGATGGCGTCAACCAGCACGCGCTGCGCCACGCCAAAGGCACAGGGCAGCCGCTGCGCGACCACGGTCGCACGCTGGCCGCCGCCGTGCAGCGTCTGGCCGTGCAGCGCGGCCGCCACCAGCTCCGACGGGTTGACGGCATCACCACCAAAGGGCTCGAAGCCGGTGACGAGCAGCCGCGTCATGCCGGGCCCCATCCGCCACCGCCTGGCGTCTCGACCACGAACACATCGCCCGGCGCCATCTCGACCTGCCCGATGTGGCCGAGCGCTTCGACACGGCCGTCGCTGCGCTCGACGCGGTTGAGGCCCAACGCGCCCGGCTCGCCGCCGGCCATGCCGAAGGCGGGCACGGTGCGGCCGTTGCTCAAGATGCTGGCCGTCATGGCCTCGAGAAAGCGCACGCGGCGCACGCCACCATCGCCACCGCGGAAGCGCCCGGCGCCACCGCTGCCGGCGCGGATGGCGTAACTCTCCAGCCGCACCGGGAAGCGGAACTCCAGCACCTCGGGGTCGGTGAGGCGCGAGTTGGTCATGTGCGTCTGCACGACGCTGATGCCGTTGAAGCCGTCGCCTGCGCCCGAGCCGCCGCTGATGGTCTCGTAGTACTGGTGGCGCTCATTGCCGAAGGTGAAGTTGTTCATCGTGCACTGGCTGGCTGCCATCACGCCCAGGGCGCCGTACAAGGCGTTGGTGACGCAGGTGCTCGTTTCGACGTTGCCTGCCACCACAGCCGCGGGCGGGTTCGGGTTGAGC
>JBIJAP010000330.1:0-4381 GCA_044345715.1 Rubrivivax sp. | reverse complement strand
ACGAGGCCCAGCGCAGCCTGGCCGTGGCCACGGCGCAGCGCGATGCCGCCCGCGCGCAGGCCCTGGCCAACCGGCCCGACGGCCCGGAGCTGGCCGGCACCGACGCCCAGCGCCAGGCCGCCGAGGCGGCGGTGCATCTGGCCCGCGCGCGCCTGGAGCAGGCCACGCTGCGCGCGCCAGCCGCGGCCCGCGTGATCGCGCGGCAGGTGGAGCCGGGGCAGATCGTGCAGCCCGGCCGCGCGCTGCTGACGCTGGCCGTGAGCGGCCCCACCGAGCTCATCGCCCAGGTCGACGAGCGCTTCCTCGGCCAGTTGCGCGTGGGCCAGACGGCGCGCGTGCTGGCCGATGCCTACCCGCAGCAGGCCTTCGACGCCGTGCTGGCCCGCGTGGCGCCGGCAGTCGATGCGGCGCGGGGCGCGGTGGAGGTTGTCTTCGTGCCGGTGGGCACGCCCCCGGACTTTCTGCGCGAGGACATGACGCTGTCGGTGGAAGCCGTCACCGGCCAGCGCACCCAGGCGCTGGTGCTGCCGCTGAGCGCCTTGCGGCCCGGCCCTGCCGAGGCCGGGGCCCGGGTGCTGGTGTGGCTGGACGGCCGCGCCGTCGAGCGCCGCGTCACGCTGGGCCTGCGCACGCTCGACCAGGCCGAGGTGACGGCCGGCCTCGCGGCTGGCGACACGCTGCTGCTGAACCCGCAGATCGCCCCCGGCACGCGCGTGACGCTGCGCGCCGCGCCGTAGGCACGCCACAAGAGGCCCCATGCGCCCCATCGGGTTCGAGCTCACGGTGGCGGTGCGCTTCCTGCGCGAGGGGCGCTTCCAGAGCCTGCTGATCATCTTCGGCGTGGCCGCCGGCGTGGCCGTGGTGGCCTACATCTCGGCCCTGGTCACCGGGCTGCAGCAGAACACGCTGAACAAGACCCTGGGGGCGCAGGCGCACGTGGTGATCACGCCGCTGGACGAGCGCGTGACGCCGGTGCTGCCCCGCGCAGTGGGCGAACGCCCCTTCAGCGACCTGCAGCCGCGCGCCCAGCGCCTGCGCAACCTGACGAACTGGCCGCTGGTGGTGGCCCGCCTGGAGCGCCAGCCGGGCGTGGCGGCGGTGTCGCCCATGGTGGCCGGCTCCGGCCTGGCGCAGCGCGGCGAGGCCACGCGCGCCGTCACGGTGGCGGGGGTCGAGATCGAGCGCTACGCGCGGGTGGTGGGCCTGGCCAGCAAGCGCGTGGCCGGCAGCCTGCAGCTGGCGCCGGGCGACACCATCGCCGGCATCACGCTGGCCAGCGACCTGGGCGTGCGCGTGGGCGACCGCATCACGCCGAGCACCGGCGCGCGCAGCGAGGTGCTGCGCATCACCGGCCTCGTCGACCTGGGCGTGCGCGAGCTCAACCGCCGCACGCTGCTCGTGCCGTTGCGCACCGGCCAGACACTGTTCGACCTGCCCGGCGGCGCAACGCAGATCGACATCACGCTCAACCAGGTGTGGGCCGCGCAGGACCTGGCCCGCAGCCTGGCGCAGCAACTGCCCTACAAGGTGGAGAGCTGGCAGGACACCAACAGCCAGCTCGTCTCTGCACTCAACGCCCAGAGCGTGAGCACCACCATCATCCGCGGCGTGGTGATGATGGTGGTGGTGCTGGGCATCGCCAGCGTGCTGGTGGTCTCGGTGGTGCAGAAGCAGCGCGAGATCGGCATCCTGCGCGCGATGGGCGCGACGCGCGGCCAGGTGCTGCGTGTCTTCCTGCTGCAGGGGGCGCTGGTGGGCACCATCGGCAGCGCGCTGGGCGTGGTGCTGGCGATGGCGCTGGTGTTCCTGTTCACGCGTGTCGTGCGCGGCCCCGACGGCGCGCCGCTGTTCGACATCACACTGCCGCCGGCCCTGGCCGCGCAGGTGGCGCTGGTGGCCGCCTTAGCCGGCGTGCTGGCGGCCGTGGCCCCGGCGCGCCGCGCCTCGCGCATGGACCCGGCGCAGGCCATGCGCACATGAGCACCGCGGTGGCCGCATCCGGCGCCGGCGCGCCGCTGGTCGCGCTGCACGACATCCACAAGCGCTACAACGTCGGCCTGCCCACCGAGACCGAGGTGCTGCACGGCATCAGCCTGAGCCTGGCCCACGGCGAGTTCGTGGCGCTGATCGGGCCCTCGGGCTCGGGCAAGAGCACGCTGCTCAACGTGCTGGGGCTGCTCGAGCGGCTCAGCAGCGGCACCTACACGCTGGCCGGCACGCCGGTGCAGGGGCTCGACGACGACGGCCTGACCCGCATGCGCCGCGAGACCCTGGGCTTCGTGTTCCAGTTCCACCACCTGCTGCCGGCCTTCACGGCGCTGGAGAACGTCACCCTGCCGGCGCTGGCCCGCGACGGCCAGGTGAGCCCGGCGCTGCGCGAGCGCGGCCGCGCGCTGCTGGCCGGCGTGGGCCTGGCCGCCGCCATGGACCGCAAGCCGCAGGCCCTGAGCGGCGGCATGCAGCAGCGCGTGGCCATCGCGCGCGCACTGGTGCTGCAGCCGGCGCTGGTGCTGGCCGACGAGCCCACCGGCAACCTCGACACCGCCTCGGCCGACGAGGTGTTCGTGATGCTGCGGCGCATGCACGCCGAGGTCGGCACCTCGTTCCTGATCGTCACGCACGACCCGCGGCTGGCGGCGCGCTGCGACCGCGTCATCGAGATCGTCGACGGCCGTGTGGCGCGCGATGCGTCCACGGTGCTGCAAGCCTGAGCCGCCGGCGTTCAGCCCTCGGCGGGCCCGGGCGGCCGCTGCGCGCGCTGGCGCAGCTCGAACTTCTGGATCTTGCCGGTGCTGGTTTTCGGGATCGCCTCGAAGCGGATTTCGCGCGGCACCTTGTAGCCGGCCAGCAGCTGCTTGCAGTGCGCCACCAGTTCATCGGCAGTGACGCTGCTGCCGGGCTTGGCCTCGACATAGGCCAGCGGCGTCTCGCCCCACTTGGCATCGGGCCGCGCCACCACGGCGCAGGCCATCACGGCGGGGTGGCGGTAGAGGGCATCCTCGACCTCGATGGAGCTGATGTTCTCGCCGCCGCTGATGATGATGTCCTTGCTGCGGTCCTTGATCTTGACGTAGCGGTCGGGCTCAAGCACAGCCAGGTCGCCGGTGTGGAACCAGCCGCCCTCGAAGGCCTTCTCCGTGGCGGCCGGGTTCTTCAGGTAGCCCTTCATGGTGATGTTGCCGCGGAACATGATCTCGCCGAGCGTCGTGCCATCGGCCGGCACCTCGGCCATCGTCTCGGGGTCCATCACCGTCATGCCGTCCTGCAGTGCGTAGCGCACGCCCTGGCGGCCGTTCAGGCGCGTCTGCTCCGATAGGCTCTCTGCAGCCCAGGCCGGGCGCTGGGTGGCCACGCTGGCCGGGCCGTACACCTCCGTCAGGCCGTAGACATGCGTGATGTCGAAGCCGAGCCGCGCCATGCCCTCGATCATGGCCGCCGGCGGCGCCGCGCCGGCGACCATGCCGCGCACACGCTTCGTCAGGCCTTCGCGCAGCGCGGCCTCGGCGTTGATGAGCAGGTTGTGCACGATGGGCGCGGCGCAGTAGTGGTCGACGCCGTGCTCGCGCATCGCCCCGAGGATGGCCGTGGCCTCGACGCGGCGCAGGCACACGTGCACGCCCGCTTGCAGCGCCACCGTCCAGGGGAAGCACCAGCCGTTGCAGTGGAACATCGGCAGCGTCCACAGGTAGGTGGGGAACTGCGGCATCGTCCACGTCACCACGTTGGCCACGGCGTTGAGGTACGCGCCGCGGTGGTGGGTGACGACGCCTTTCGGGTCCCCCGTGGTGCCGCTGGTGTAGCTCACGGCGATGGCGTCCCACTCGTCGGCCGGGCCTTCCAGGCGCGGCAGCGGCGCGTGGGCTGCGAGCAGCGCCTCGTACTCGTGCGCACCGATGCGCTCGCCGGGGCCGGTGTACTCAGAGTCGCACACATCCACCACCACCGGCGTGCGGCCGTGCTCGGTGCGCAGCAGCTCCAGCGCACGCGCCATCACCGGTGCGAACTCGCGGTCGGTGATCACGAGCTTGGCCTCGCAATGCGCCATCTGCCAGGCCAGCAGGGCGGCATCGAGGCGTGTGTTCAGCGTGTTCAGCACGGCGTTCAGCGCCGGCACCGCGTAATGCGCCTCGACCATCTCGGGCGTGTTGGGCAGCATCACCGTGACGGTGTCGAGCCGGCCCACGCCGAGCGCTCGCAGCGCCGCCGCCAGCCGTGCGCTGCGCTCGCGGCATTGCGCCCAGGTGTAGCGGCGCGCGCCATGCAACACGGCGGGCATGTCGCCGAAGATCTCGGCGCTGCGTTCAACAAAGGCGCCGGGGCTGAGCGCCGTGAAGTTGGCACTGCGGCGGTCGAGTCCCTGGTCGTAGATGTGCATGTGCGG
>JBIJAP010000329.1:0-4402 GCA_044345715.1 Rubrivivax sp. | reverse complement strand
CGAGGACGTCAAGGCGTTGCGCAAGAACGTGCTGGCAAAATGCTACGGCGGTGACATCACGCGCAAGCGCAAGCTGCTCGAGAAGCAAAAAGCCGGCAAGAAGCGCATGAAGCAGATCGGCACGGTCGAGGTGCCGCAGGAAGCCTTCCTCGCCATCCTGCAGGTCGACGACTGAGCGAAGCGACCGCGCGACGACCACGCCTCCGATCCCCAGCCCCCACCGCATGAGTACACTCACCGCAGCGCTATACGGCGCCCTCATCGTCTACCTCGGCGGCTGGTTCCTCGGCTTCTGGAGCGGCAATTTCTCGTTGCTGCTGTTCGTGCTGACGGTGGTCACGCTGGTGTTTTGGCTCGGCGAGCGTTTTCGCTTCAAGCCCGCCCGCGAGGCTGCCGCCGCTGAACTCGAGCGGCAGGACGCCGCCCGCCGCGCCGAGCTGGCCAAGATGGGCATCGACAAGGTCGACGGCGACGTGGCCGTGGCGCGCGAGCGCCTGCTGATGCAGCCTTGGTGGCTCGACTGGACCGCGGGCCTGTTCCCGGTGATCCTGATCGTCTTCCTGCTGCGCAGCTTTCTGTTCGAGCCGTTCAAGATTCCGTCGGGCTCGATGATCCCCACGCTTCTGGTGGGCGATCTCATCCTCGTCAACAAGTTTCACTACGGCGTGCGCCTGCCGGTGATCAACAAGAAGATCATCGACAACAATGCGGTCGAACGTGGCGACGTGATGGTGTTCCGCTACCCCGTCGATCCGCGGCAGGACTACATCAAGCGCGTCGTGGCGCTGCCCGGCGACACGGTGGCCTGGGTCAACCAGAAGCTGCTGCTCAACGGCCAGCCAGTGACCACCACGGCGCAAGGCGAGTTCTTCGAGGCCGACTCGCTGCGCTACGAGCCGCAGTTCTCTGAAAAGCTCGGCAAGGTCGAGCACAAAATCCTCGTCGACCCGCGCCGCCAGTCGTGGTTCGGCCCCGATCCCAAGACCTTCCCGTTCGCGGACCAGTGCCGCTACACCGCCGAGGGGATGAGTTGCACCGTGCCTGCCGGCCACTATTTCGTGATGGGTGACAACCGCGACAACTCCCAGGATTCACGATACTGGGGCTTCGTGCCCGACGACAATATCGTCGGTAAGGCGTTTTTCGTCTGGATGAACTTCGGCAACCTCGGTCGCATCGGCGCGTTCCACTGAAGGCTTCTCCCATGACCCGTTCCGGCTCACATCGTCCGCGTTCGGCGCAACGCGGGCTCACACTGTTCGGCCTGATGTTCTGGGCCCTGGCTGCCGGCTTCGTCGGCTACCTGCTGGTGCGCGTGTTGCCCACCGTGAACGAGTACGTCACGATCCAGCGCGCCATCGACAAGATCGCAGCCGAGCAGCCGGCCACCGTGGCCGAAGCCCGCGCCTCCTTCGACCGCCAGAAGGACGTCGAGTACTCGATCAGCGCCGTCAGCGGCAAGGACCTCGAGGTGACGAAGGAAAACGACCGTGTCGTGCTGGCCTTTGCCTATGACAAGGAGATCCCGATCATGGGGCCGGTGTACATCCTGATCAAGTACGAAGGCCGCTCCAAGGACGGCGGTCTTTGATGGTGGCACTCGATGGCGGGCTCAACCCAACGTGGCTTCTGAAGCACGACTGTCACTGGCGCTGACCCCCGCCCTCGAGGCGCTGCAGCGCCGCGTCGGCCACCGCTTCACCAGCCCGGGGCTGCTGCAGCGCGCTCTCACGCACCGCAGCTTCGGCGCCGAGCACAACGAGCGGCTCGAGTTCCTCGGCGACGCTGTGCTGGCGCTGGCGGTGTCCGAGTTGCTGTTCGAACGCTTCTCGGGCAGCGACGAGGGCGACCTCACGCGCGTGCGCGCCCACCTCGTGCGCGAAGACAGCCTGCACCGTGCCGCACTGACGCTGGGCCTACCCGACCTGCTGCGCCTGTCGGAAGGCGAGGCCCGCGGCGGCGGCGCGCAGCGCGCGTCGATCCTGGCCGATGCCGTGGAGGCGCTCATCGGCGCTGTGTTCCAGGACGGCGGCTACGCCAAGGCGCGGGCCCTGGTGCAGAGCCTCTTCGGCGAGATCATCCAGGCCACCGAGGCCGACAGCTGGAGCAAGGACGCCAAGACCGAGCTGCAGGAATGGCTGCAGGCGCGGCGCATTGCTGTGCCCAGCTACCGCATCGCGGCCACCCGCGGCCAGGCGCACGCGCAGACCTTCGAGGTCGAGTGTGCGGTGCCGGCGCTCGACAAACTGGCACGCGGCATCGGCCGCTCGCGCCGCGCTGCCGAGCAGGAGGCCGCGTGCCAACTGCTCGCGGAACTGAAAGCGCAGGACGCCCCTTGAACACCGATCCCAATCCCCCGCCGCGTTGCGGCCTCGTGGCCATCGTCGGCCGCCCCAACGTGGGCAAGAGCACGCTGCTCAATGCCTTGGTGGGCCAGAAGGTCAGCATCACCAGCGCCAAGGCGCAGACCACGCGCCACCGCATCACCGGCATTCGCACGGTGGGCGCGTCGCAGTTCGTGTTCGTCGACACGCCGGGCTTTCAAACGCGCCACGGCCAGGCGCTGAACCGCACGCTCAACCGCACGGTGCTGGGCACGCTGTCCGATGTGGACGTGGTGCTCTTCGTCTGCGAGGCCGGTCGCTTCGGCCTGCCCGACGCGCAGGTGCTGGCGCTGCTGCAGGGCGAGGGCATGGAGGGCAAGCCGGTGCTGCTGGTGGCCAACAAGCTCGATGCGCTGGCGCGCCGGCAGGACGTGCTGCCCTGGCTGCGCAGCATGCAGGAGCGCCATGCCTTCGCCGAGTTCGTGCCCATGAGCGCCAACAAGGCGGCCGATGTCGAGCGGCTGCTCGGCATCGTCGAGAAGCACCTGCCCGAGCAGCCCTGGTTCCACGAGGAAGACGCGCTCACCGACCGCAGCGAACGCTTCATGGCTGGCGAGATGATCCGCGAGAAGCTGTTCCGCCTGACGGGTGACGAACTGCCCTACACCAGCACCGTGGTGGTGGAGAAGTTCGAGGAAGAAGACCCGGAGGCTGAAGCCCAAGGCCGGCCGCGCCGCGTGCGCGTGGCCGCCAGCATCGTGGTCGAGCGCGACGCCCACAAGGGCATGGTCATCGGCGAAGGCGGCGAGCGCCTCAAGCGCATCGGCTCCGAGGCCCGGCAGGAGCTCGAGCGACTGTGGGGCGCGCGTGTGTTCCTCGAGCTCTGGGTCAAGGTGCGCTCGGGCTGGGCCGACGACGAGGCCCACCTGCGGAGCTATGGCTACGAGTAGACCGGTGCCGAACGATGGCGACTAGGTCGCCCCGGCGGGCTCAGGCGCCGCAGCCAGCCTACGTGCTGCAGCGCCACGACTGGAGCGAGAGCAGCCTGATCGTCGAGCTGTTCACGCGCGGCCTGGGCCGTGTGGTGACGGTGGCGCGGGGTGCCAAGAAGCCCACCTCCAACTACCGGCCCTTGCTGCTGCCCTTCCAGCCCGTGATGGTGCTGCTCGGCACCCCGCCCAAGGCGGCTGACGACGCCGGGGCCGACCGCGAACTGCTGCCCTTGCGCGCCGCCGAGTGGGCCGGCGGCCAGCCGCTGGTGCGCGGCGCGGCGCTGTTCTCTGCCTTCTACCTGAACGAGCTGCTGCTCAAGGGCCTGGCCCGGCAAGACCCGCACGAGGCGCTGTTCGACGCCTACGCCGCTGCGCTGGCCGCGCTGGCCAGCCTGCCCGCCGCGCGCGACGAGCCCGCCGTGCTGCGCGCGTTTGAGCTGGTGCTGCTGCGCGAGACGGGCCTCTTGCCCGATCTCTCGGTGGCCACGCTCACCGCCGAGCCGCTGGCCGAAGACGGCAGCTACGCGCTCGACGCCACACACGGCCTGGTGGCGGCCGCGCAGGGCCCGAGCGGCGCGCGCTGGGTGGCGCTGGAGGCCGCACTCGGCGTGGCGCAGGGCGCGCGCCGCTTCGAGGCGCTGCGCGCTTCCTGCCAGGGCGTGGCCGGCTCCTTGCGCCGGCCTTTGCAGGGCCTGCTTCACTATCATCTGGGCCACACGCCGATGCGCACGCGCGAGGTCTGGCAAGGCGTGCAGACACTGATTCCGACATGAACCCTCTCGTCCTCGACGCCTCGCCCCACGGCCGTGCCGGCACCGCCTTGTCGGTGAACGTCAACAAGGTCGCGCTGCTGCGCAACACGCGCCACCTCGGCATACCCAGCGTCGTGCGCGCGGCCACGCTGTGCCTGCAGGCCGGCGCCGACGGCATCACCGTGCACCCGCGGCCCGACGAGCGCCACATCCGTGCCCACGACGTGCACGAGCTCGCCGCGCTGATGCAGCAGTGGCCGCAGGCCGAATACAACATCGAAGGCAACCCGTTCCACAACCTGATGGACTTCATCCGCACGCTGAAGCCGCACCA
>JBIJAP010000328.1:0-4405 GCA_044345715.1 Rubrivivax sp. | reverse complement strand
CCGGCGTGCAGCGCGGCTACCACAAGCCCATCATGATCGCCGGCGGCCTGGGCGCCATCAGCGAGGGCCAGGTCAAGAAGCGCCGCTTCGGCGCCGGTACGCTGCTGGTGCAACTGGGCGGGCCGGGCATGCGCATCGGCATGGGCGGCGGCGCGGCCAGCAGCATGGCCGCCGGCAGCAACACCGCGGCGCTCGACTTCGACAGCGTGCAGCGCGGCAACCCCGAGATCCAGCGCCGCGCGCAGGAGGTCATCAACCACTGCTGGGCGCTGGGCGAGCACAACCCGGTGCTGGCCATTCACGACGTGGGCGCCGGCGGCATCAGCAACGCCTTCCCCGAGCTGGTCGACGGCGCCGGCCTCGGCGCCACCTTCGACCTGCGCCAGGTGCCGCTCGAGGAAACCGGCCTCGCGCCCAAGGAAGCCTGGTGCAACGAGAGCCAGGAGCGCTACGTGCTGGTCATCGACCCGGCGCTGATGCCGCTGTTCGAGCAGATGTGCGCCCGCGAGCGGGCGCCGTTTGCGGTGGTGGGCGTGGCAAGCGAAGAGCGCTCGCTGGTGCTGGAAGACGGCCCCGGTGAGGATGGACAAAAGCGGCGCGTGATCGACATGCCGATGGACGTGCTGCTCGGCAAGCCGCCCAAGATGCACCGTGTGGTCGAGCGCGTGGCCCGCGACGACGCCCCGCTCGACCTGACCGGCGTGAAGCTCGACGACGCGGCGCTGGCTGTGCTGCGCCATCCCACGGTGGCGAGCAAGCGCTTCCTCGTGACCATCGGCGACCGCACCGTGGGCGGCCTGAGCCACCGCGACCCGATGGTCGGCCCCTGGCAGGTGCCGGTGGCCGACTGCGCCGTGACGCTGGCCGACTACCACGGCTTTGCCGGCGAGGCCATGGCCATAGGCGAGCGCACGCCGCTGGCCAGCCTGCACGCGCCGGCCAGTGGCCGCATGGCGGTGACGGAGGCCATCCTCAACCTGCTGGCCGCGCCGATTGAGCTGTCGCGCGTGAAGCTCAGCGCCAACTGGATGGCGGCCTGCGGCGAGCCGGGCGAAGACGCAGCGCTGTTCGACACCGTCAAGGCCGTCGGCCTTGAGCTGTGCCCAGCGCTCGGCGTGGGCATCCCGGTGGGCAAGGATTCGCTGTCGATGCGCACCAGCTGGCGCGATGCCGGCGGCACGGCGCACAAGGTCACGGCGCCGGTGTCGCTGATCGTCACCGCCTTTGCCACGCTGGCCGATGTGCGCGGCACGCTGACGCCGCAGCTGCAGCCGGGCGACACCACGCTCATCCACGTCGACCTTGGCCGGGGCCGCAAGCGCATGGCCGGCAGCATGCTGGCGCAGGTGCTGGGCCGCTTCGGCAGCCTGGCCGCCGACGGCGTGCCCGATCTCGACGACCCGGCGCTGTTGAAGGGCGCTGTGGCCGCCGTGAACGAGTTGCGCGCCCAGGGCCGCCTGCTGGCCTACCACGACGTCAGCGACGGCGGCCTGTGGGCCACGGTCTGCGAGATGGCCTTCGCCGGCCGCCTGGGCGTGAGCCTGAACGTCGACATCCTCGTCACCGAAGGCGACGGCATCGGCGACAGCCGTGCCGAGTACGGGGACTCCAAGAACTGGGCCACGCAGGTGAGCGAGCGCCGTAACTCGCTCACGCTGAAGGCGCTGTTCGCCGAGGAGCCCGGCTTCGTCATCCAGGTGCCCACGGCGGTGCGCAACGAGGTCATCGCCACGCTGCGCACGCACGGCCTGAGTCGCCACGCCCACTTCGTCGGCAAGCCCAACGAGCGCGGCGTGGTCGAGGTCTGGCGCGATGCCAAGTGCCAGTGGCAGGTGGAGCTGAACACGCTGCTGGACCACTGGGACCAGGTGTCGTGGCGCATCGCGCGCGAGCGCGACAACCCGGCCAGCGCCGACGCCGAACACGCCGCCGCCACGGATGCCGCTGCGCCCGGTTTGCACCAGCTGCTCGGCTTTGACCCGGCCGAGGACGTCGCGGCCCCGTTCATCGCCACCGGTGTGCGGCCGAAGGTGGCCATCCTGCGAGAGCAGGGGGTGAACTCGCACCTCGAGATGGCCTGGGCCTTTGCCGAGGCCGGCTTCGATGCGCACGACGTGCACATGTCCGACCTGCAGGCCGGGCCTTCATCGGCAAGAACGCGTCTCGACCAGTTCCAGGGCCTGGTCGCCTGCGGCGGCTTCAGCTACGGCGACACGCTCGGCGCCGGCGAAGGCTGGGCCCGCAGCATCCTCTTCAACCCGGCGCTGGCCGATCAGTTCGCGGCCTTCTTCGGCCGCAACGGCAGCTTCGGCCTGGGCGTGTGCAACGGCTGCCAGATGTTCGCGGCGCTGGCGGCGCTGATCCCCGGCGCCGGGGCCTGGCCGCGCTTAACCCGCAACAAGAGCGAGCAGTTCGAGGCCCGCCTGTCGATGGTGGAAGTGCTCGACTCGCCCAGCCTCTTTTTTGGGGGCATGGCCGGCAGCCGGCTGCCGATCGCGGTGGCGCACGGCGAGGGCTACGCGGACTTCTCGCAGCGCGGCGACGCCAAACGCGTGCTGGGCGCGATGCGTTTCGTCGACGGCCACGGCGCGCCCACCGAGGCCTACCCGGCCAACCCGAACGGCAGCTCCGCCGGACTGACGGCCGTGACCACCGCCGACGGCCGCTTCACCGCGCTGATGCCGCACCCCGAGCGCGTGCTGCGCCACGTGCAGATGAGTTACGCCGCCGGCGGCGACGTGTCGGCCGTGAGCCCGTGGCTGCGGATGTTCCGCAACGCCCGGCGCTGGATCGGCTGAAACCCGGATCGCGCGGCGCGGGCGCGCTGCCTAGCATCGGACCCTACAGAAACTGGGGGTTTTGATGCGAACGAAGGGCAAGGGGCTGATCGCCGCGGCGCTGCTGGCCGTTTCCGCGGGGGCCCTGGCGCAAGGCACCTACACCCCGGCGCAGATCGAGCGCGGCCGCGTGCTGATGAACGGTGTGGTCGCCTGCGGCAATTGCCACGTTGCGCGCGGCCCGCAAGGCCAGCCGCTGTTCGAGCGCGGGCTGTCGGGCGGCATGGTGTTCGACGAGCCGCCGTTCCGCGCCGTGGCCAGCAACCTGACGCCCGATGCCGCCACCGGCATCGGCCGCTGGACCGACGCGCAGCTGGTGAAGGCCATCCGCGAGGGCATCCGGCCCGATGGCACGGTGATCGGGCCGCCGATGCCCATCGAGTTCTACCGCCATCTCTCGGACGGCGACGCGCTGGCGCTGGTGGCCTTCATGCGCGTGCAGCCGGCGGTTGCGAACGCGGTGGAGAAGTCGGTCTACCGCATGCCCTTGCCGCCGGCCTACGGGCCGCCGCTGGGCCTGGTGGCCGCGCCGCCGGCCAGCGACCGCCTGCGCTACGGCGAGTACCTGGCGCAGATCGGCCACTGCATGGACTGCCACACGCCGCGCGCGGCCGATGGCCGCCTGGTCAGCGCCAAGTGGGGCGCGGGCGGGCAACGCTTTCCCGGGCCCTGGGGCCTGTCGGTCTCGCGCAACCTCACGCCCGATGCCTCGGGCCTGAAGGACTGGAGCGATGCCGAGATCGCACGCGCCATCCGAGACGGCGTGCGCCGCGACGGCACGCCACTGAAGCCGCCGATGGGCTACGGCTTCTACAAGACGATGTCCGAGGCCGACATGGCAGCCCTGATCGGCTACCTGCGAACGCTGAAGGCACAGCCCTTCGGCGGCTGAACTCTCGTCAGGTGGCGTCAGGCCAGGTCAGGCCGCGAGGGCCGCGCCGAGCTGTTCGCGCACCCCGGCCAGCAGCGACAGGCTGCGCAGCCGGGCAGCGGGGTCGTGGAAGGCGCCGGCGACGATCAACTCGTCGGCCTGCGTCAGCTCGAGCAGCCGGTTGAGCTGCGCCGCCACGGTGTCGGGGCTGCCCACGGCGCTGGCCCAGAGCATGCGCGACACCTGCTCGCGCTCGGCGGGGCTCCACAGGCCGTCCATGCTCGGCACCGGGCGTGGCAGTGGGCCGCGCTGGCCGCGCCGCATGCCCAGAAAGCGCTGCTGCAGGCTGGTGAAGAACACGGCGGCCTCGTCGTCGGTGGGTGCGCAGACCACGTTCACCGCCACCATCGCGCGCGGCACCGGCCCGCGTGCGCTGGGCCGGTAGGTGCTGCGGTAGACCTGCAGCGCGTCGAGCAGCATCTCGGGCGCGAAGTGGCTGGCAAACGCAAACGGCAGCCCCAGGTGGGCCGCCAGCTGCGCGCTGTACAGGCTGCTGCCGAGCAGCCACACCGGCACCTCGGTGCCGATGCCGGGGATGGCGCGCACCACCGCGCGCGCATCGGGCGGGCCCAGGTAGGCCATCAGCTCCAGCACGTCCTGCGGGAAGCGGTCTTCGTGGGCGCCCTCGAGGCTGCGG
>JBIJAP010000327.1:0-4411 GCA_044345715.1 Rubrivivax sp. | reverse complement strand
CGACGGCCGCCAGGTGCACGGCTTCCTATGCGAAGCCCATGCCCTGGAAGCCGCCACCGACATCAGCCACCACGGTGGCTGGCGCGCCTATCTCGCCTCGCTTTGAACCCCACCCGCAGGAGCTGCACCCATGGATCGTCGTGACTTCACCCTGGCTTCGTCGCTGGCGCCGTTTGCCCTGGGCGCCGTGCCGCTGGCTGCGCAGGCCCAGGCCCGGCCCAAGGACGTGCTGGTGGTGGCCAACGAGTTCGGCCCCAACTCGCTGGACATCCAGACCATTGGCGCCAACCGCCCGGCCTACGGCGTGAGCTGGCTCGTCTACGACCGGCTCATGACCTACGGCCGCCGCACGCTGCCCGATGGCCGCGTGATCTACGACCGCAACAAGCTCGAGCCCGAGCTGGCCGAGAGCTGGCAGATCGCGCCCGACGGCAACTCGGTCACCTTCAAGCTGCGCAAGAACGCCAAGTTCCATGACGGCACGCCCGTCACGGCCAAAGACGTGAAGTGGAGCTTCGACCGCGCCGTCAGCGTGGGCGGCTTCGCGACCTTCCAGATGGGCGCGGGCTCGCTCGAGAAGCCCGAGCAGTTCATCGCCGTCGACGACCACACCTTCCGCATCAACTTCATCCGCCGCGACAAGCTGACGATGAACAACATCGCGGTGCCGGTGCCCTGTGTCTACAACAGCGAGCTGGTGAAGAAGAACACCACGCCGCAAGACCCCTGGGGCCTGGCCTGGACGCGCAACAACACCGCCGGTGGCGGCGCCTACAAGGTGGAGGCCTTCCGCCCGGGCCAGGAGATCGTCTACGTCCGCAACGACGACTGGAAGAGCGGGCCGATGCCGAAACTGCGTCGCATCGTGCAGCGCGAGGTGCCCAACGCCGGCAACCGCCGCGCGCTGCTGCTCAAGGGCGACATCGACATGACCTTCGACATGCCGCCCAAGGACTTCAGCGAGATGGCCAAGGAGGCCGGCAGCGTGAAGGTGGCCACGATGCCGATCGAGAACGCCATGTTCTACGTCGGCATGAACGTCACCAAGCCGCCTTTCGACAACGTCAAGGTGCGTCAGGCGGTGGCCTTTGCACTGCCCTACGACAAGATCCACGAGACGGCGCTGTACGGCCGCGGTGCCAAGCTCTGGGGCGCCGCCAGCAACCAGGTCAAGACGACGGCCTGGCCGCAGCCCACCGGCTACAAGACCGACATCGCGCGCGCCAAGGCGCTGATGGCCGAGGCCGGCGCCGGTGCCGGCTTCGAGACGACGCTGAGCCTCGATCTGGGCGGCGCAACGGTGGGCGAGCCCACGGCCATCCTCATCCAGGAAGCGCTGGCGCAGATCGGCATCAAGGTGCAGATCAACAAGATCCCCGGCGCCACCTGGCGCGCGGCGCTGCTGAAGAAGGACATGCCGTTGATCATCAACCGCTTCGGCGGCTGGCTCGATTTCCCGGAGTACTTCTTCTACTGGTGCTACCACGGCCAGAACGCCGTGTTCAACACCATGAGCTACCAGAACCCGAAGCTCGACCGCGTCATCACCAACGCGCGCTTCGCCGAGAGCAAGGCCATCTACGACGGCATGGTGCGCGACATGATCCAGATCGCGTACGACGAAGTACCGCGCATCCCGCTGTTCCAGCCCAGCCAGGACGTGGCGATGCAGAAGAACGTGATGGGCTACCAGTACTGGTTCCATCTGCAGCCCGACTACCGCCAGCTCTTCAAGGCCTGAGCGATGGCCGCGCCTTCAGCCGATGCCCGCGAGGCCGCCGTGCGCGCCACGGCCGCGCAGCTGGGCCTGGTGATCACGGCCGAGCAGATGCCCGGCGTGCTGCGCTACACCGGCCTGGCCGCGATGATGGCCGAGCAGGTGATGGGCCTGCCGCTGACGCCGGCCGACGAGCCGGCCACGGTGTTCGTGCCGGTGGCGCCGCAAGGAGACGGCACGTGACCGCGGCCGGCGCGGCCAGCGCAGCCACGGCCGCCGAGCTGGCCGCGCAGGTGCGCGCCGGGCAGCTGCGCGCCGCCGACGCAGTGCAGGGCGCGCTCGATCGCATCAAGGCCACCGAGCCGCACGTGAACGCCTTCACCGCCGTGCTGGCCGAGCGCGCGCTCAAGCGCGCCGCGCTCATCGACAAGCACGAGCGCCGCGCGCGCATGCCCCTGGCTGGCGTGCCGTTTGCCGTGAAGAACCTGTTCGACGTGGCCGGCCTGGCCACGCTGGCAGGCAGCAAGATCGAAGCCACGGCCGCACCGGCCGCGCGCGACGCCGTGCTCGTGCGCCGGCTCGAAAGCGCCGGAGCGGTGCTCGTGGGCGCGCTCAACATGGACGAGTACGCCTACGGCTTCACCACCGAGAACACGCACTACGGCCCGACGCGCAACCCGCACGACGCCACGCGCATCAGCGGTGGCAGTTCCGGCGGCAGCGCCGCTGCGGTGGCGGCGGGGCAGGTGCCGCTGACGCTGGGCTCCGACACCAACGGTTCCATCCGCGTGCCGGCCTCGCTGTGCGGCACCTTCGGCCTGAAGCCCACCTTCGGCCGCCTGCCGCGCACCGGCAGCTACCCCTTCGTGGCCAGCCTCGACCACCTCGGCCCGTTCGCCCGTTCGGTGGCCGATCTGGGCCTGGCCTACGACGCGATGCAGGGCGCCGACGCCGCCGACCCGGCCTGCGCTCAGCGCGGCCTGGAGCCCGTGATGCCGCTGCTGGCGCAAGGCGTGGGCAGCCTGCGCATCGGGGTGCTCGGTGGCTGGTTCCGCGACATGGCGCAGCCCGAGGCGCTGGCCGCCGTGGACGCCGTGGCCCAGGCGCTGGGCGTGACGCGGCTGGTGGAGTGGCCCGAGGTGGCGCGGGCGCGCGCGGCGGCGTTTCTCATCACCGCCGCCGAAGGCGCCACGCTGCACCTGAGCGACCTGCGCACGCGCGCGGCCGACTTCGACCCCATGACGCGCGAGCGCTTCCTGGCCAATGCGCTGATCCCGGCCGCATGGGTGGTGCAGAGCCAGCGCCTGCGCCACTGGTTCGCGCGCCGCGTGGCGAAGAGCTTCGAGACGGTGGACCTGCTCATTGCGCCGGCCACGCCCTGCGTGGCGCCGGCCATCGGCACCGAGTGGCTCGATGTGGCAGGCCAACGCCTTCCGGCGCGCGCCAGCATGGGCTTGCTCACGCAGCCGGTGTCGTGCATCGGCCTGCCGGTGGCCACCGTGCCGCTGTGGGGCCTGAGCGCCTCGGCGCCGCACATGCCCATCGGCGTGCAGCTCATCGCCGCGCCCTGGCGCGAAGACCTGTGCCTGCGCGCCGCCGCACACCTCGAGCAACTCGGCCTGGTGCACGCGCCGGTGGCGCGGGTGCTCTGAGCCGCCAGAACAGCAAGCCCATGGACATCAACCTGCCCGAGATCCACGCCGAGGTCACGGCCGCCTTCATGCGCTACGAAGACGCGCTGGTGCACAACAAGATCGAGGTGCTCGACGAGCTGTTCTGGAGCAGCCCGCACACCGTGCGCTACGGCATCGCCGAGAACCTGCACGGCATCGAAGCCATCCGCGCCTTCCGCAACGCCCGCCCCTCGGTGGGCCTGCAGCGCCGGCTGCAGAACACCGTCATCACCACCTTTGGCCGCGACTTCGCCACCGCGATGACCGCGTTCCGCCGCGAAGGCGGCAACAAGCTCGGGCGCCAGGCGCAGAGCTGGGCCCGGTTTCCCGAGGGCTGGCGCGTTGTCGCGGCCCATGTCTCGCTGATCGATCTGCCCGCTGATCTGCCGCCGGCCTGAACCCCGGTAGCCCCCACTGTCTGAACTTCCAGGAGAGCCCGTTGAACGACCTCAAGCACATGTCCCGCCGTCACCTCATCGCCGCCGGCGCGCTCGGCGGCGCCAGCCTCGTGCTGCCCGGCGCGCTGCGCAGCGCCTGGGCGCAGGCGCCCATCACGGTGGGCATCATCTACGTCGGCCCGCGTGACGACTTTGGCTACAACCAGGCGCATGCCGAAGCCGCCGCGCAGCTGAAGAAGCTGCCCGGCGTGAAGGTGGTCGAGGAAGAGAACGTCGCCGAGACGCAGGCCGTGCAGAAGACCATGCAGGGCATGATCGCGCAGGACGGCGCGACGCTGTTGTTCCCCACCAGCTTCGGCTACTTCGACCCGCACATGCTGGCGATCGCGGCGCGCAACCCCAAGGTGCGCTTCAGCCACTGCGGCGGCATGTGGACCAAGGGCAAGCACCCCGACAACACCGGCAGCTTCTTCGGCTACATCGACGAGGCGCAGTACCTCAACGGCGTGATCGCCGGCCACATGAGCAAGAGCAAGAAGCTCGGCTTCGTGGCGGCCAAGCCGATTCCGCAGGTGCTGCGCAACATCAACGCCTTCACGATGGGCGCGCGCTCGGTCGACCCG
>JBIJAP010000326.1:0-4414 GCA_044345715.1 Rubrivivax sp. | reverse complement strand
CACCGCGACGTCGGCGCCCGGCTTGTAGAACGGCGGCTGCAGGATCGCGGCCGTGATGTCGATGGTGTTCGTGGTGAAGTTGTAGGCCGAATTGACCGAGATCGGCGTCGTCTTGGTGGCCACCGCGAAGCGGTTGCCGAGCGAGGGCTTGCCGATCTGGCCGATCTCGCGCTGAAAGGCAAAGCGCGCGGCGCGCTGCACGTTGCCGAAGTGGTCGTCGGGGCGGATCTCCAGTGCACCGAAGTCGATCCAGCGCCCGGGGTAGCCGACCTGGATGTCGATCTTGCCCAGCTTCTGCAGCGCCGTCTGGCGAGTGTGCTCGTCCAGCCAGGCATTGCTGCGCAGGCGGCTGGCGAACTCGTCCTTGATGTGCCCGACCATCTCGGTGATCTCGCGCCGTGTCGACTCTGGGAAGTGGGCCTGCACGTACAGCTGCGACAAGGGGTGGTACAGCTGCGCGCCGATCTGCTGGGTGACCACGCGCTCGGGCTCGGGCGCGGTCTTGAGGCCCCTGCGCAAGCGCGTGAACTCGGCTTCCAGCGTGCTGTAAGGGCGCCCCAGCTCGGCGCTGCGGCTGGCCAGCACGTACCAGCGCAGCAGCAGCTTCACGTCGTCGGACGGTTGCTCGGTGAGCAGCCGTTGCAGCGCCTTCATCGCCTGGATGTCGACAACCTGCACGTGGGCCGGCGCGGCGATGCCCAGCGCCTTCAGGAAGACCCGCAGGTCCAGCGCCGGCACCAAGGCCTGCGCCTGCGCGAGCGACATCATGTTGTAGGTGTTCGCGGGCTCGCGCATCTGCAGCGGCGGCATCATGGCCGCCGCCATGCGGGCCTCCAGCGCCAGGATCCGTGCCGCGTGGTTGCCGGCCGCATCGACCGAATCGCCGGCACCGTTCAGCAGTGCGACCATGTACTGGCGATAGTGGTCGCGCAGGCGCTGGGCTTCGGGCCTGGCGTACTCGTCCTGCTCGAGCATCTGCGCGCCGGGTACCAGCACCAGCACGTAGGTGCTGCTGTCCTTGGCATCGGGCATCGCGAGCGCGTTGATCAGCGGCGAGCCGCCATAGCCATCCTGCACCCGGCCGGCCAGTGCGCCGTAGTCGGCCGGCGTGCCGCGCGCCGACGCGATGCGCTGCAGGTCGGCGGCCAGCGGCTGCAGGCCCTGCGCGTCGCGGCGGGCATGGTCCATCGCGGCCTTGTAGAAGTCGCCCACCTGCTGGCGCGGGCTGCCCTGGGGCGACCCGGTCGCGGCGGCAGCCTCCTTGATCAGAGCCAGCAGCCGGGAGTCGAGCGCGTGGGCCAGCAGCGTGAAGCCGCCCACATCGGGATCGCTGGGAGCAATCTCGGTGTTGCGCAACCAATTGCCGGCGGCATAGCGGTAGAAGTCCTGGCGCGGGTCGACCGACCTGTCCATGTTCTGCGGCGAGTAGCCCAGGGCCGGCACGTCGGACGCCACGGTCCCCGCCCAGACTTGCTGGCCGAGAGCAGCCAGGACAGACAGCGCCAAAACAAAGTGGAGTCGCTTCACGAGTCTTCGTGTCCGTGGTTGCGAATGTCCGGGCCTTTCGCTCGAACCAATCCTCGACGCTAGCTGGGCGCAGGCTCATTGACTATCCCTTTTGCGAACTTGCAACAAGGCGAGCAGTCGATGCCAGAGGCCTGCACACCGCAGCATCGCAGGCCGGGCTCAGCTCCTTCGCCTGGCGGCTGCCAGTGTCTGAGACGGTGACTCGCCGATCGCTTGGCGATACGACACCGAGAAGCGACCCAGGTGGGAGAACCCAAAGCGCAAACCGGCCTCGGTCACCGTGCCGGCCCGCGAGGGGTCTGCCAACCATTGGTGGGCCGCCAGCAGCCGGCGTTCGGCAACGAAGCGCATCGGCGAGATCCCTCGCCGGTAAAGGAAAGACTTCTGCAGGCAGCGCTCGCCGACTTGGGCGATACGGCACAAGGTGCCCATCGAGATCGGTTCGCCGAGGTGCGAATCAATCCAGGCCTCCAGATCACGTGCGCGCTCCAGGGCCAGTTCGCCAGGGCGTCGCTCAGGGGCGTCGCACAGCATGAGGTCGACCAGGCGCTCGATGAACCGGCCTTCGGCCGAGGCCTGTCGCCGGGCATCGATGCCTGGCTCGGTGGCGAGCACCAAGTCCGATGCGGCTGAAAGCAGCCCGCGACGCTCCGCGGTGCCCTGTTTCGGCATGGCCAGCCGCCGGAGGTTCCGCCGGACTTCGTCGGGCCTTCGTGCCTGCAATTCGGCCATCAGCGCCTGCGTATCGACCTCCGCCGCGAACAAGGTGCCGGGCGGGCTGACGCGCGTGAACGCCCACCCGGGCGGAATCAGCGCCACTGTGTTGGGCTCGCTGGGCGCAGAGGTGCGCAGACCGCTGCGAAGCACCGTTCCAGGTGGCAAGGCCATGTGCAGTACCCATCCCTGCACGTGGCCGCGCACGACCTGTGATGCCGCGGACTTGGATCCGCCCAGGTTCGTTTGGAGCGCACGGACCTGGAACATGGCGTAGCCCAGCGGCCCGCTCCCCGGTGCCACACGCGAGTTCGGGCCATCCTTGTTTCCGATGTGTGCCCGGATCTCCTGCAGGTCGTCGGAGCGGAACTGACGGGCCCAGTGCGGCACCGCGAAAGTGGGGAACATGTGACCCTGGGGTGCCTTCAACGCGCCAGCGCCCCTGCGAGGGTGGCACCCTGGGCATCCAGCCAGGTGAGCGCCCAGCCGTCAGCCTGCCGCACGAGGCGGGCGTTCTGCCCTGCGCCGGGCTGCAGCAGCTTCCAGAATGCAGGGCCTTCGGCGTGCACAGGCCATGGAGTGCCAACAGCCATCGCGATGGCCACCGGTTCCGGAGCGTTCAACGCGTGCCGATGCATCGTCTGCGTGTCATTTGATGGCGGGAGATCAATGTATGCCAAACGCTCGACCCGGACGAGCAGTGCGCTGCACGGCCCCGTGACACCGTCCTGCCCTTCAGGGGACCGAGTGGCTGCTGCAGTCGGGCCCGGTCATGTCGAACACGTCGCCGCGCTCCAGGGCGGCCGCTGCACCTGCCGGCCCTCACGGCACACCGCCCGGCTAGAGCGTGCGCCGCCGCGCCAGCGGCGGGTTGCGCTCGAAGTAGCGCTTGATGCCCTCGGCCAGCGCCTGCACCAGGTCGGCCCGGAAGGCCGGGTCGCGCAGGCGCTGCTCCTCCTCGGGGTTGGAGATGAAGGCCGTCTCGACCAGGATGCTCGGGACGTCCGGCGCCTTCAGCACCGCGAAGCCGGCCTGCTCGACCTGGCGCTTGTGCAGCCGACCGACCCGGCCGATGCGCTGCAGCACCTCGGCGCCGAGCTTCAGGCTGTCGTTGATCTGCGCCGTGGTGCTCATGTCGGCCATGGTGGCGAGCAGCTGCTTGTCGGCGGTGGACTTGAGCCCGGCGACGTTGACGCCGCCCACGCGGTCGGCCGCGTTCTCGCGCTCGGCCATCCAGCGCGCCGCGCTGCTGGTGGCGCCGCGGGTGGACAGCGCAAACACGCTGGCGCCGCGGGCCTCGCGCCGCACGAACGCATCGGCGTGGATGCTCACGAACAGGTCGGCCTGCACGCGCCTGGCCTTGCGCACGCGCTCGGCCAGCGGCACGAAGAAGTCGCCGTCGCGCGTGAGCATCACGCGCATGCCGGGCACGGCGTTGAGGCGGTCGCGCAGCGCCAGCGCCACCGACAGCACCACGTCCTTCTCGCGCAGGCCGGTGGGACCGACGGCGCCGGGGTCCTCGCCGCCATGGCCGGGGTCGAGAGCGACGATGACGAGGCGGTCGACGCGGCGGCGCTCCTCGGCCGTGACGGGCGGTGGCGGTGGCCGCGGCGCTGGGGTCTGCAGCACCGGTGGCGCCGAGGCCGCGGCCACCAGCGGCGGAGCGCTGGCCGGCACGGCCGCACCCTGCGGGCGGGGTTCTTCGATGCGCGCGATCAGCTCCCCGAGCGCGTCTCGCACGGCCTGCGCGGCGCGCTGCTCGGCGGCCTCCTTGTCGCGCACCAGCGCCAACAGCGGATCGACCTCCTGCATCGGGTACAGGTCGAAGACGAGGCGGTGGCTGTACGGCGGCACCGGCGTCAGCGTGAACTGCTCAGGCCGCACCGGCTGCTTCAGGTCGAACACCAGGCGCACCACGCGCGGCTGGTACTGGCCGACGCGCACGCCGGCGATGTAGGGGTCGTCGGCGCGCACCTGGCCGACCAGCTGGCGCAGCGAGGGGTCGAGTGCGAGCTGGTCGATGTCGACCACCAGCCGCGGCGGGCCCTCGACCAGCGTGTGCGTGGCGGCCAGCACGGTGTCGGACTCGATGGTCACGCGGGTGTAGACGCGCGCCGGCCACAGGCGCACGGCCACGATGCCGGCGCCGAAGCCGATCTGCGGCGCGGTGAGC
>JBIJAP010000325.1:0-4417 GCA_044345715.1 Rubrivivax sp. | reverse complement strand
GGAGCCCAGGCCCAGCGGCGGCGGAATGAGCGCGAGAAAACTGCCGAGATGGCGCTGGGGCATGGCCCACAGCTCCACGGCGATGGCGGCTCCGCCGTGGGCCACGCGCTGCAGGCCCGGCTTGCGCGGCGTGGTGCCCGGTAGCGCATACAGCCGGTAGCGCGCGGCGGTGGTGGTGGCCTCCTGCAGCAGCGCACCGCGCTCCAGCAGCTGGCCGTTCAGCGGCAGGCCCTGCAGGTGCGCGCCGACCACGGCCAGCGTCAGCATCGGCTCGCATGCCGGCTGCGGCAGGGCCTCGGCCGGCGGCGTGAAGGCCACGCCGGTGGCGCCCATCGGCTGCGCCGCCGCGGCCTGCCAGCGCGCACCGAAGCGCGCCAGCGCGGCATCGGCATCGGCCGGGCCGATGAAGGTGGCGCTGAAGGGCAGCCCGGTGGCCGTGGTGGTGGCCGGCAGCGACAGCGCGCTCCAGCCGAGGAAGTTGACGAAGTTGGTGTACGCGCCCAGCGCGGCGTTGGCGGCCACGGGCTCGGCGGCCACGTCGGCCCGAGTGGGGTGGCAAGGCGAGGTGGGCACCATCAGCATGTCGACCTGCTGCCACAGCGATGCAAGCTCGGCCTGCGCGGCCCTGAGCTGGTACATCGCGCGGAAGGTGTCGGTGGCACTGATGCCGCGTGCCTGGGCGATGACGGCGGCCACGGTGGCGTCCAGCGCCTCGGGCTGGGTGTCGAGCAGGGCCTGCACCACCGTGTGGCGCTCGGCCACCCAGGGGCCGTCGTACAGCAGCCGGGCCACGGCGTGCAGTGGCCCGAAGTCGATGGGCACGAGCGTGGCACCCAACTCGCGCGCCAGCTGCTCGGCGGCGGCCCAGGCGGCGGGGCCGCCTTGTGCGGTGTCGAGCAGCGGGGCAGCCGGCACGCCGATGCGCAGCGCGTGGCTCCAGCCGGCGATGCCGGGGCTGTAGCGGCTGTAGGCATCGGCCGCATCGGCGCCTTCGATCACGGCCAGCACGGCGGCCGCGTCATCGGCCGTGAGCGCGAACACCGAGACGCAGTCGAGGCTGCGGCAGGCCGGCAGCACGCCCGCGGTGCTCACACGCCCTGGTGTGGGCTTCAGGCCGACGACGTGGTTGAAGCCGGCGGGCACGCGGCCGCTGCCGGCGGTGTCGGTGCCCAGTGCGAAGGGCACGATGCCGCGCGACACCAGCACGGCCGAGCCCGAGCTGGAGCCGCCGCTCACGTGATCGGCCGACCAGGTGGACGTGGGCTGGCCATAGGGCGAGCGCGTGCCCACCAGGCCGGTGGCGAACTGGTCGAGGTTGCTCTTGCCGATGAGCACGGCGCCCGCAGCCAGCAGCTTCATCACCACGGTGGCGGTGCCCGTGGCTGTGTGCGCGAAGGCGGGGCAGGCGGCGGTGGTGGGCAGGCCGGCGACGTCGATGTTGTCCTTGACGACGAAGGGCACGCCGAAGAACGGCCAGCGCGCCAGCAGCGCGGCGCGGTCGGGTGTGGTGGCGGCCAGGGCTTCGAGCTCGGCGAGCCGCGCGTCGATGTGGCCGCGCAGGGCCGGTGCGTCGGGCGGCAGGATCCAGGCAACATCGGCCCCACCCGCCACCGCCTGCGCCACCCGCTCGCGCACCAGCTGCGACACCGACGCACCAGCGCGGACGGCCTGGCGCCAGTCCGACAGGGTGAGCGGGCCGCTTGGGCGCTGGAAGGGGGCGATGTTGCGCGGCATCGAAATGCTGCACCTGTTGGTATACCAGCCAGGACACGCATCAACCGTGCCAGCAAACGCGTTGGCAGCCCTCAGAGCTTTCCGATTGGGGCCGGCCGCACCGCATGGGCGGGCCGAGCCGCTTCAGCGTGCGGTTGTCAGGGCGGCCGAGGCATGAGCCTCGCTGCCTTCGGGTCGTAGTCGAACGCGGTGATGGAGCCATCGCGGATGCGATCAACCGCTTCGTCGATCACCTGCAGCGGCACCACGAACCACTCCCGTGGCTTCACCGGCTTGCCGAAACGGTCTTCGATGCTGAGATCCAGCTGCACCGAACCGAACAAGCGGTGGAAGAGACCTTCCATCTTGGTGCGGCTCACGTTGTGCAGGCTGTACTCGGCCACGATCTCCACTGGCGCAAGCAGGTAGGTCGCCTCGCTCTCCGCACCGGCAATGCGTGCGCGCACGTTGCCCCCGGTAACGCCTATCTTGTGGATCAGCCGGCGGTGCTCAGCCACGAAGGGGTGCCGCGAGTCACTGCGCAGCACGTAGATCGTGCCCGTGGCGATGTCATCGGGCTCGGGCGTGTCGCCGAACAGCGGGCCGGGCTCCTGCGCAAACAGCGGGCCGGCATCGGGCTCACTCAGGCGCCGACCGTTGCCGTCTTGCGTGAGCGCCCGCTGCAGCGAGCGCATGAGCAGGTTGCTCTCGGTCCCGTTGCCGTAGATGAGTCGCAGTCGCGCGTCGGGTTGGCGGCTGCTGGTCTCGAACTCCTCGCCCTTGTCGGCCACGTAGGCAAACTGGCCGCCCACAACAAAGAAGTGGCCCTGCTCCACGCTGGCCTCGCCCCTGAACGGCACCAGCTGCCGCAGGCCGTCGCCCAGCTCGCGCTGCACGCGCTCGAACAGCGGCTCGAAGCGCACGAAGTCGTCGCAGGGCGTCCGCTCCGCGATCTCATCTGCCGCCTGGCGCGCCGCATGTGGGCGCACGTGCCGCAGCACAGTGATGTCGCGCTCGTTCGCGGGGTCGCTGGCCACGCGCAGCTCGGCCAGCAAGGCGTCTTCGCTCAAGGCCGCCGCGTCCACCAGCAGGCCCGCGTCGGCCGCGAGCAGGCCCGGCGCATCCAGCTCGGCCAGCAGCGCCCGGGCTTCGGGCAGCTGGCGCAGCCGGTCCAGCCGCACGGCATACAGGCGCTCGAAGATGTCGCCCTCAGCGCCATGCCGGGGCGCTCGCCCGTGCGCCTGGTGGAAGCGCAGGATGTCCTCAAAGCCCGCGATCAGCCTTTCCTCGCGCGGGGTGTGGCCCCCGGCCTTGGCGGCCGGCAGTTCCACGCCCAGCGCGTCGAGCAGTTCGTCGTCGTCCAGGTCAGCCATGGTCGGCGGCTCCTGGTTCGGTCGTACCCACCGCGGCGGCCTCGGCCGCGCCTTGCTTGGCCTGCGCGCGGTAGCGCGCAAAGGCCGCTACGCCCTCGGCCATGCGCTTTTCCCAGGCGTCGGGCGACTGGATGTCGGGCAGCCGCCCGCGCTCGGCCTTGAACTGCAGCGCCCGCCGCGCCAGCTCGCGCGCCTCGTCTTCGCTGATCTTCAGGTTCTTGCTGGCGATGCTGGCCTGGATCTGCCGCAGCGAGCGTTCGTCCATCGCCTTCGCCAGCACGGCATAGGCTGCCTCGAAGGGGTTGATGCGGTCGATGAGGTCGATGTCCAGCTCGCGCACGTTGATGAACTTGCGCACGCCGTCGATCAGGTCGGTGTTGGCCTTGGGCGTGGCAGTGCCCGCGCCTGCACCCGCTTCGCCACCCGTGCCCGGCGTGGGCTGCTCCGTGGTCAGCGCCGGCTCGGGCAGCTCCAGTGCCAGCTTCGCCTGCTGGGTGATGTTGATCACGGCAATGGCGTGCTGGCGCACCGCCTCCTGATCGGCCTCGCTCAGCTCGGGGTAGCGCTCGCGCACGATCTTGCCCAGGCGCTCGATGGTCAGCTCCTCGGCGATGGTGTTCTCCTGGTCCAGCGTGCCGCGCTCCAGCGCGGGCTTGTCCTGGATGAAGGCGGCGATGACCTCATTCAGGTCTTCCTTGCAGATGCGCTGCCCTTCACGGCTGCGCGGCTTGGCCAAGCCGTTGATCTCGATGTGGACCGCGCCGGTCTCGGGGTTCACGCCCAGGTTGCGGCCCCCGTCCACATAGCCCTCGGGGCCGTAGTCGAAGCCCTCCTGCGCGCCGGCATGGCGCGGCGTGAACTCGTAACGCGGCGCCAGCACCTGCTCCATCAGCAGGCTGGCAGAAATGGCCTTGAGCATGTCGTTCACGGCCTCGGCCACCGCCGACTGCTCGGCCGCCGGCTCTGCAATCAAGTTGGTGAAGCGCGCGCGCTCCTTGCCTTCGGCGTCGCGCGTGGCGCGGCCGATGATCTGCACCACCTCGGTCAGGCTGCTGCGGTAGCCGATGGTCAGCGCGTGCTCGCACCAGATCCAGTCAAAGCCCTCCTTGGCCATGCCCAGCGCGATGATCACGTCCACGTGGTCGCGGTTGTTCTTGTGCGCGGGGTCCTTCAGCGCGCCCAGCACACGGGCGCGCCGCGCGGCGTCGGTGTCGTCCACCAGGTCGGCCACCTTCAGCGTGCGCCCGTCAGCCGCAGTGAGGCGGTGAAAGCCCGTGGCCTCGTCGATGCCCTGCCAGGCGCCCAAGGCATGCAGGATCTCGTCGACCTCG
>JBIJAP010000324.1:0-4418 GCA_044345715.1 Rubrivivax sp. | reverse complement strand
GGATCGGGCTTGAAGTCAATGACGACGCTGGCCGTGGCCTTGTACTGCTTGGTCAGCGACAGACTCACGACGGCCGTCAGCAGCACGGTGACGACCAGGATGGCCAAGGCCAGCCACCAGCGCGCCCGAAGGATGGAAAGGAACTGCCCGAAGGTCATGGCGATGGGGCCTGCCGGAAGGCCTGGCTAGAAAAGACTCTCACGGACGAAGACGACGTCGCCTTCGCGCAGAAGGTCGGTCATCGCAGGTTGTGACACCTCGATCTGGCCGTCAGCCGACTTGCGGTGCACGCGGATGCCCTTCTCGGTGCCACGCGGCGTGAGCCCTCCACCGGTGGCCAGCGCCTGAAGCAGCGTCAGGCCGCGCTCCAGGCGCATCGGCCCCGGGCGCTGGACCTCGCCGTAGATGTAGACGATGGGTTGGCGGTCGACCCAGATGGCATCGCCGTTGCGCACGACGATGTCGCGGGCCTGCCCACCCGGCGCGAACAGTGCCGGCAGGTCGACCTCTTCGCGGAAGGCCTGGCCGTTGCGCAGCCCGGTGATCACGATGACGTCGGCGCCGCCCGGGGCCACACCACCTGCGAGCGCCACAAGGTCGGTGAGCCGGGTGTCCGCCATTTCCAGCGGATAACGCCCGGGCCGGTTGACCTGCCCCAGCACGTTGGCCTGGCTGCCGCGAACCTGCAGCACGATGATCGTGACCTGCGGGTTGCGCAGGAAGTTGCCCTTGGTCAGGCCGTCGACCAGCACCTTCTCGGCCTCGGTCACCGACAGCCCGCCCAGGCGGACAGCCCCGAGCAGCGGGAACGAGATCTGTCCGCCTTCGGTGAGCCGCGACTCCAGTGTGAGCTCGGGGTTCTGGAACACCGTGATGCGCACCACGTCGCCCGCGCCCAGCCGGTACTCGGCGGCGGGCGCTGCGCGCACCGGTGCCGCCGAGGAAGCCTGCGCCGACACGGCCGTTGTGCCGGCCAAGGCCGCCAAGGCGATGGCAGCCGCTGCAAGACCCCTGATCAACTGACTCACTTGAGCCCCAGACCCTTGGTGATGTCGGTGCTGCTGAGTGCGCCGCTGGCCGGCGCAGGCGCTGCCGGGGCTGCGGCGCCACCGGCCGCAGGCGCGCCTTCGGCGAACTTGCCGACGTACTCGATCTTGGCCGCGGCACGCATGGCCTTCAGGTCGTCTTCAACCAGCTTGCGCCGACGCTCGTTGACGAGGAACTGCTCGATCGCGGGGCGCGCCTGCTCCTCGGTGACGGGCTGCATGCGCGAGCCGGCCAGCACCACCACCTGCGCACCGGTGGGCATGGGCACGACCATGGCCTGGCCGTCCTGCATCTTGGCCAACGCTTCGAGCGAGTTCAGCGGCAGCTGCTCGGCCGCCCGCACCGCCTGGTTGCCCGCGAACTTCAGGCCCGAGGCCTTGAGGTACTCGACGAACTCGTTGATGTTCTTCGCCACACCCAGTTTCTCGCGCAACTCGGGTAGGCGGTCGGCCGGGGCCTCGATACCGATTTCCTGGATCTGGTAGATGCGACGCTGGCTGAACAGGGCGGGTTTCTCGTCGTAGTACTTCTTGATCTCTTCGGGCGTGGGCTTGGGTGCCGCCTCGCCGACCTTTTCGAGGTAGGCACGGGCGATCACCTCGCGGCGGGCCGCCTCGAGCTGCTGCATCACGCGCGGGTCGCGGTCGACCTTGGTCTCTTCGGCCTTCTGCAGCGCCAGCTGCTGGTCAATCAGGCGCTCGAGCACCTGCTTGCTCGCGGCCTCGGCCTGCTCGGGACGCAGGTTGCGCTGCTGCTGCAGCACGAAGTTGATCTGGTGGACGGTGACTTCGTCCTTGTTGACCTTGGCGGCCGTCTGGCTGGCTGCGGCATCCTTCTTTTCGCCACAGGCGGAAAGCAATACGGCCATGGCCACCAGGGCCAGCGCCAGCCGGGGGCCGCGACGGCGCGCGGCGGCGGAGAACAACAGCGTCATGTCGAGATTCCTGTGGGCCGCAGTCTCGACCCGGGCGAAGCGTCGGAGTCTACCCGTCGCTCGATGACGCCTAGATGCCCATCGCCCCCCTACAGCCCGGGTGGAAGTCGCCTCGTTGTTCACGCCCGGGGCGTGTTCAGGCCAGGGCCTGCACCCGGGCGAGCTTCCAGCCGCGGTTGGCGGCCTTGACGTTGGCCAGCAGCCAGAGTTCGCGAAACGGCTCAGCGTCGGCATCGTCGTGCTCGCGGATCAGGCCGCGGAACTCGACACTGGCCACGAAGGCCTCGCGCAGCTCTTCGAGCGACAGCAGTTCGGCGTGCAACTCCACGACCTCGGTGCGGTTGGGGCCGGGGCCGCGCATCGCGTGCTGCTCGCGCAGGTCTTCGAGCAACGGTTCGGTGGCCAGCTGTTGCAGTGCCCGCCAGTCGGCGCGGTCCCAGGCGGCTTGAAGCTCCAGAAAGCTCTGGCGGGCCACCTGCAGGAACTCGGGCACGCCGGGCGTGCGACGCACCCGCCGGTTGGAGCGCCAGGCCCGGGCGGCCGTGCGCGCCGCGATCACGCGCCGGCGCAGCCGCCTCAGCACTTGATCCCCACGTGCAGTGCCACGATGCCGCCGGCTAAGCGGTGCACATCGACATGACCGAAGCCCGCCGTGACCATCATCGCCTTGAGCGTGGCCGGGTCAGGGTGCATGCGGATGCTCTCGGCCAGGTAGCGGTAGCTGTCGGCGTCGCCGGCCACGAGCTTGCCCATCAGCGGCATGAAGCCGAACGAATACCAGTCGTAGGGCTTCTGCAGCAGCGGCGCGGGCTTGGAGAACTCCAGCACCAGCAGCCGGCCGCCCGGCTTGAGCACGCGGGCCATCTCGGCCAGCGCCGCTTCCTTGTGCGTCATGTTGCGCAGGCCGAAGGCGACACTGACCAAGTCGAAGCCGGTGGCACCCGACGCCGTGGCCGCGCCCGTGGGGAACGGCAGGTGCTCTGCATCGCACACGGCGGTGGGCAGGGCCAGGCCTTCGTCGAGCAGGCGGTCGCGGCCGACGGCAAGCATGGCCTGGTTGATGTCGGTGAGCACCACGCGCCCGGTGGGGCCGGCGCGGCGGGCGAAGGCGCGCGCGAGATCGCCAGTGCCGCCGGCGATGTCGAGCACCTGCATGCCGGGCCGCACGTCGGCCACCGCCACCGTGAACGCCTTCCAGGCGCGATGCAGGCCGAATGAGAGCACGTCATTCATGACGTCGTAGCGCGTGGCGACGCTGTCGAACACGCCGCGCACGCGACTGGCCTTGTCGGCCTCGTCGACCGTCTGGTAGCCGAAATGCGTCTGCGCCATGGCGGCCTCGGGTCAGATCTCAGTGGGTGCTGCAGCCGCCGGCCGCGGCCAGTGGCATGGGCGCGTCGCGGTGGCGGCCGGCCGCGGTCAGGCGGTCTTCGTACTGGCGCCACAAATGGGCCTCGTCGCGGCCGAGGCGGTACAGGTAGGCCCAGGTGAAGATGCCGCTTTCGTGGCCGTCAGAAAAGCGCGGCTGCACGCCGTAGTGGCCCACAGGCTCGATGGCAACGATGCCGACCGCACGCTTGCCACTCTGCAGCACCTCCTGGCCCGGGCCGTGGCCCTGCACTTCGGCCGAAGGCGAGTACACGCGCAGCAATTCGAAGGGGATGCGGAACGAGGCGCCGTCGTCGAAAGCCACCTCCAGCACCCGCGAGGCCTGATGCACGGTCAGGGCGATGGGATTTACCGAAGGTACGGCCTCGTACTGCATGCCTCGATTAAACCAGCACGCGCTCGATCCCGCCGGCATTGGCCCTGCTGACGTAAGCCTGAAGCCAGTCTTCGCCCAGCATCACGCGCGCCATCTCGACGACGATGTAGTCCGCCTCGAGCAGACCATTGGTCATGTCGTCCTCGTATCGCTTCAGTCCCTGCAGGCAGCTTGGGCAGCTGGTGAGGATCTTGATGTTGGCCGCTTTTTCAACTTTCGCCGCGTCGCTGATGTCCGGCAGCCCGGCCATGCGTTCGCGCAGCGCCAGCTCGCCTTTACGCAGCTCTTCTTCCTTGCGAAAGCGCACCTGCGTGCTGATGTCGGGCCGCGTCACGCCCAGCGTGCCGCTCTCGCCGCAGCAGCGCTCGTTCTTGATGACGTTGTCGCCCATCAGCGCCTTCACGGTTTTCATCGGCTCCTGCTGCTTCATCGGGCTGTGGCAAGGGTCGTGGTACAGGTAGCCCGCCGTGTGGTTCTCGAGCGTGATGCCTTTTTCGAGCAGGAACTCGTGGATGTCGACGATGCGGCAGCCGGGGAAGATCTGGTCGAACTCGTAGCCCTGCAGCTGGTCGAAGCAGGTGCCGCAGCTCACCACCACCGTCTTGATGTCGAGGTAGTTCAGCGTGTTGGCCACGCGGTGGAACAGCACCCGGTTGTCGGTGATGATCTTCT